>NZ_CP017993.1 GCF_002208095.1 Enterobacter cloacae complex sp. ECNIH7 | reverse complement strand
TTGAATCATTGCTTAACTGCCTGTATCTGGCGGCGGAGCTGTGGGACTGGCTGGAGAAGCATTTGTCGGTTTTTAAGGCATTGGCGCGGATTTTAGTGTGACTTTAACATCCATGCATCTGGCTGCATGACTATGCACTAGTGTAATATCCAGCGGCTGCGTTTCTGGTGTTTTTTCGTCATGTCTGTCGCCACTTTCCTGAGTCTGGCACCGGAAACGCAGCCAACCCCGTCTCAGCGGTGCGGGCAACGGATGTTATGGTAAATAAGAGCGACCGTCCCGGTCGCTCTTGAAAGAGAATTCGGCCTTAGGTCAGTTTTCGCAGATACAATCATGTGGACTGCGGAGACATTCTTCGCACTCCTCACATATGCACTCATCCAGTTTTTCACCGCACTCGTCGCAACGTGAGCAGCTACAGTGCTCATCTAAATTTCCACAATCGCTGCAGCGCTCACAGACGCAGTCTGCCAGCTTCTCGTTGCAGTCATCGCAGAAGCCACAGGTACAGGCGCTGGCAGGGAGGGCACAAACATCGCAAATCTTATCCATTGGATCCATTTTATCTCACTTTTATTTTATCAGTGGCTGTGTGCGGGCGATTTCCCCAGCGCGATAGATGTGGATTTAAGTGCCATTTTTCAATGATTAAGGCAGCTAAAAAAGTGGTTTTTTAGGGCTTTTCAACGTGACCAGCACTGACGGGGATAAATACAGGTAAGCAATAATGCTCAGTCATGAAAAGGAGAATCCGATGGAGCAACATACCCCTGAATACTTACGACGTACCTTAGCTCATAACCGTGCCCTAATGGACGATATCATTAGCAGTGGCATGTCCAGGTACTACAACACGGAGATTGTGGATGCCGCATGTGAGGCGATAGAAGCTGAATTGGGGGTCTGAGGTCCAACCATGCGAAAAACCACGTTAAGAAAGCAACCTTCTGAAAAGGCGACGTTTATCAGTTTTTTTTCCGGCCATAAAGGGGGCGGAAATTATTCCCTGCACGGGTATTCGCAAGGATTTCGGTAGTGCTCTGGCTCTGCCCCCCATAACCTGGCGGACAGAGCATGATTGGGAAAGCGGTACCCTCACGGCAGAAACGATTGACGCAGGCTATATTTCTATTATTCTGGAAATATAGATAAAGGAGGTATTATGGATTTAAACACTGCTGCAAACGCACTTCGAGAACTGGGCCACCCGACACGTCTCAGCATATACCGGGAGCTGGTCAGGGCGGGTCATGAAGGCCTGCCGGTTGGCGAACTGCAGAAGCACCTTGAGATTCCTGCCTCCACGCTCAGCCATCATCTTTCAGCGCTGATATCCGCTGGACGGCACTGTTGCAAATAGTCGGTGGTGATAAACTTATCATCCCCTTTTGCTGATGGAGCTGCACATGAACCCATTCAAAGGCCGGCATTTTCAGCGTGACATCATTCTGTGGGCCGTACGCTGGTACTGCAAATACGGCATCAGTTACCGTGAGCTGCAGGAGATGCTGGCTGAACGCGGAGTGAATGTCGATCACTCCACGATTTACCGCTGGGTTCAGCGTTATGCGCCTGAAATGGAAAAACGGCTGCGCTGGTACTGGCGTAACCCTTCCGATCTTTGCCCGTGGCACATGGATGAAACCTACGTGAAGGTCAATGGCCGCTGGGCGTATCTGTACCGGGCCGTCGACAGCCGGGGCCGCACTGTCGATTTTTATCTCTCCTCCCGTCGTAACAGCAAAGCTGCATACCGGTTTCTGGGTAAAATCCTCAACAACGTGAAGAAGTGGCAGATCCCGCGATTCATCAACACGGATAAAGCGCCCGCCTATGGTCGCGCGCTTGCTCTGCTCAAACGCGAAGGCCGGTGCCCGTCTGACGTTGAACACCGACAGATTAAGTACCGGAACAACGTGATTGAATGCGATCATGGCAAACTGAAACGGATAAGGGGTCTGACGCTCAGTGGAACGAAAACTCACGTTAAGCAACGTTTTCTGCCTCTGACGCCTCTTTTAATGGTCTCAGATGTCCTTTGGTCACCAGTTCTGCCAGCGTGAAGGAATAATGGCCGAGCATATTGATATGTCCGTGGCAAAGCGGGGAGAGGCGTGCGATATCTTCATCATTCAGTGTTTCACCCTGCGCCCGGAGATGATCCAGGGCTGCCTGCATATAAATAGTGTTCCATAACACGACGGCGTTAGTGACCAGCCCCAGTGTGCCCAGTTGATCTTCCTGACCGTCGGTATATCGTTTTCTTATCTCACCTTTTTGACCGTGACAGATGGCTCTGGCAACGGCATGGCGACTTTCTCCCCGATTAAGCTGGGTCAGAATGCGCCGGCGGTAATCTTCATCATCAATATAATTAAGCAGATACAGCGTTTTGTTGATGCGCCCCACTTCAATGATTGCCTGAGTCAGTCCGGAAGGACGTTCACTTTTCAGCAATGAACGGACCAGCACTGAAACCTGTACTTTGCCCAGCTTCAGGGAGCCAGCGGTCCGGATCATTTCGTCCCACTGAAGGACTATTTTTCGGGGATCTGATTGCCCTCTGGCAATATCATTCAGCACGCCATAGTCGGCATCATGGTCCATTCGCCAGAAAACCGAAGCACCGGCATCAGCCAGGCGTGGAGAAAACTGGTATCCCAGCAGCCAGAAAAGGCCAAAGACAAGTTCGCTGGCACCTGCTGTATCGGTCATAATTTCGGTTGGATTCAGCCCGGTCTCCTGTTCCAGAAGACCTTCCAGCACAAAGATAGAGTCCCTCAGCGTCCCCGGTATAACGATGCCATGAAAGCCGGAATACTGATCGGACACAAAGTTGTACCAGGTGATCCCTCTGTTATTACCAAAGTATTTGCGGTTCGGTCCGGCATTGATTGTTCTGACTGGCGTAACAAAGCGCATTCCATCTGCAGATGCCACTTCTCCTCCACCCCATATCTGTGCCAGTGGCAGCGTTGCCTGAAAATCAACCAGTCTGGCATTAGCGCTGGTGATAGTTTCAGCCCGCAGATAGTTCGCTTTTGTCCAGTTCAGCCGGTGTCGGGTCAGTGCAGGAACATTTGATCTGATCAGTGGTTCCAGACCGATATTGGCTAAATTTGCCCAACGCGCCAAAAATGTAAAGTTAGCTTTAAATTCTAAAATCACTCACTTGAATTCTCGTTCTCAATCAGCGCTTGCTTCCAATATTCTGGTTCAGCATATCGAGCAACCAATGCATCGATATCTATTTTTGAGGTTGATGGACTAAACTCAAAATTGCCATACATATTGATGTGCTGCCATGCAACGGGCGAAATACTGTGAAGCTGAGCCAGTGCATTTTGATCTCCTACTGTTTGCTTCTGTTCATAGACACGAGATAGCAGCACTGTGTTGTAGTAAATGACCGCGTTGGTGATGAGCCGAGAGCATTCATTCCATATTTGCTGCTCCTCTTCTGTTTTTACTCTGAATTTTCCACCGTTAACAAATGCAACTGCTCGTCTAAGACGATGATAGGCTTCGCCACGATTTAATGCTTTTTGTACACATTGACGTAAGCCAACATCGTCGACAAAGTCGAGAATGTATAGCGTTCGGCATATGTTTTCCAACTCCCATAATGCTTTCTTGGTCTGATTCTGACGCGAATAGCTCGAGAGTTTGCGAACAATCGTGGCTTGAGTAACATCTTTTTGAGCTAGCGATGCCATGATCCGTTGAATATTGGGCCATTCACGTTCAATCAATTCATCGTTGGTTTTTCGGGCAGGCTTTATTAGCCAGTCACCACACTCATTGGGATGTTGTGAGCCGACTAACGTATCCATTTTCTTATGCAAATCACGATAACGAGGTGCAAAATGATATCCAAATGCATGCAAAATCCAAAAATTAACCTGATTGGTGCCATGGGTGTCAGTGGAATGCCGTTCTGGCTTTATATCAGAGGTATTGTTATGCAATAAATCGAAAACGTAATGGCTTTCATGTTCGTGAGTCCCAATAATCTTTGCATTTATAGGAACATGATTTGCAACCAACGTGTAGGCGCTGACACCTTTCTGTAAACCAAAATACTTGGGAGAATATCGAGCGTTAAGGGTGTTAATTTGCGTTTCTATCCGCTGACCATCGCTACTTGAATGAAGTGTGTCCTGAATATCATAGAGATGAAATGCGGGTAGCTGGCTGGTCGCATTACTAATCGCATCATTAGCCGCTCGTAATGTCTCCAAGCGTAGATAATTTCTTGATGTCCCCGCCATTGATGCTGAGCTAAGGCCTGAAACCTCAGCCATTTTTGCTAACCCCATGTTTGTTCCCATCGCAACAATACAGGCGAAAATTTCACGGGGATCAGCTTCATGCTTTACATAACGATCTAATACATGGGTAAATGCATTTAAAAATCCAGTATTACCCGCAACAAACCACAGTAGATCCGCAATACCAATTCCTGGTAACTGGCTGTAAAAATCGCTATTAACGGATTCATCACTGCTCGGATAAAGCAGCTTCCAACGACGCTTTTCGGCAGCCCCAATTACTTTAATATGTTTGTTGACCCCATCAGAAATATGTTGGTTAATCGCACTATAACGTGCTGCTAGCATAGTATGAAATACAGCCAGAGTATCTTGGATAGGGGCCAATAAAATGGGTGCACCAATATCTTGCAATACTCGTTCTTTATCCTGCCATCTAAGATCGCTTATTAAGTCATCTTCAAAGCGGCGAAATTCATTACTATGTTTAACGTACACATCACCCGCTTCCAGTGAGTTGCGTAGTAGGCGATAGACCAAAAACTCATAGCGATCTACATCAAGCGTTTTAAATGTTTTGCCCTCTTTACTAAACAAATATCGGCGTAAACCTTTAGGAATAATCTCAGTCGGAAATGAATTAGGGTCAGTTTGCCTTGGTGATTTTTCTGTGCGCAATAAGTTTTGTAAAAACGCGATAGCTTCAAGCAAAGGAGAGTCTTCTACACGTCCGGCAAAATCCAGATCAGTAAAAAGTTGCCTTAAGTTACGTTTGAATGTGGCGGATAATTTTGTGTAATGTGACCATTCAAATGCCGTTTTGTCGAAAGCAATATTGCGTAAGTAATCAGCAACTAATGGGAATCTCTCTTGTTCAAGCAATGCATAGGCTTTTTCTTTAATAATGGAAAAAGGTGTGTCATCGGTGATGGTGTCATCCGTAAACAGGCTCAATACATGACCCGCAGCCTGTAAATTTTTCGCTGCATTGGTAACCGCATTATTCATTGCTTCTTCAGCGGCACGCTTGGCCTGTTTCTCGTATTGATCGACCCAATGGAGCAATGCTTCAATTAAGTTGTCATTAATTTGCTGAAACCGATGAAAAGCAAAAAACAGCAGATATAACTGTGCAGTCTCTTTTTTCATGCGTTGAAGTTTATAAGTGGTATAAAACTTAACCATAGAAGCATAATACTTGCCGCTTTCATTGGAGATCCCCGCTGTTATGAGGAACTGCTTGGCAAACTCATGTAGAGGCTGGAAAAACTGCCGCCGTGCGACTTCATGTCGCAATTCTTTATAACTGAAATCTTTAGCTTCATGTTTTAATGCGCTGACGCGAAATACTCCTGACTCAGCCCGAAGCAAAGCCGCTAATTGCTGATCGATAAGTGAAGTCATGCAAGTGCTAAGTAATCGAGCAATACGGGTGCGTTCATAAGCCACCACTCTACCAATCATCTCTTGCATATACCGATAACTGGGCATGACAATACGGTGTAATGCTAAGTATTGGGTTAATTCACGAAAGATAAAGATAGGTTGTGTCGATAACATCGCAACCCGCTGTGCTTTATCTTCCAAATCAACTTTTACCTCATTATCACATTGTTTATACTGGAATAAATCAAGAATTGCTCGTTGTTGTTCAGCCCTAATCGGTCTTGAGGGACTTTTCAGTCTTGAAAGCGTTTTGGTGGGAAAGTACAGCGCGGCAATGTAATCCAAGTCATTTAGTACTGACGATTCTTGTTCATAACTGAAAAACTGCCGTTTGGCTTTGAAATAGCCCAGTTGCAATACTAAATGGGCTGCCACAGAAAACGTTCGGGTATTGTCGAATAGCTCGCGCTCTTTAGCACTTAAGTCAAAATATAATCGACGATCATCATCTGAGAAATGAGGTAATCCAAACAGTTCATCTATTTCATCAGTTGACAAAATAGATAGCCGCCGAACATCATTTTTCATGGTGCCCTCCCTATTTCACTACATCAAATAATTTCCCGCTCCGCGAGATGTGCAAGTGGAACCATACTTTTATGTAAGATCCCAAATACAACGAATTGATGCTCATGTTGGATGTAATAGATGACATGACTTGAATAAGGGAAGCTAAACACATTCATGCGTACCTCGGGTCTATTTTTCCCAAGGGTGGGTGTTTCAGCCAGCAGTTGAATCGTTTGTCTAAGTCCTGATAAATAGGTCTTCGACTGAGTCGTTCCCCATTGGGCTAACGTAAAGCGGTGAATACCTATCAGATCAGATTGTGCATCGGGCGTTAAATGATAAGTTACCGGCATTAGTCATACTGCCCTGCGGCCAGCTCATCAAAAAAGGTATTACCATCAACCAAATTGCCCATTTTGATGTCAGTTATGGCTTTCACCGCTTTGGATTGAAGCAAATGTAATTTTAGTGTCTCGATACTTTGGTATGCATCAGCTGAAATAACAACGGCCACAGGCTTGCCATTTTTATTAATTTGGATTGGAGCTTGTTGAGCTTTGAGCAACAAATCTCCAAAGTGAATTTTTGCTTCATTGGCTGAAAGAGTGTTCATTTATCACCTTTAAACGAATCGTTCGATTCGCTCAATTTACACCAGTTGGGCGATAAAAGTCAAAAATGCACCCTATCAAAATGTATACTATTTGATAGCTCTGGTTATTACCTATCAAAACTACTATCATAAGTGCATTATCAAAACCTTTAAAGAGATATGGTGATTTATGTCCAAAGTTGGTTATGCTCGAGTGAGTTCCACGGGTCAAAGCTTAGAAGTGCAACTGGGCAAGTTACATCGAGCTGAGTGCAATAAGATATATCAAGAAAAACGCAGTGGGAGGACGGCTGAACGGTCTGAATTTCAATCTTGCATGAGTTATTTACGTGAAGGGGATACCCTAGTGGTAACCCGACTCGATCGTCTTGCTCGCTCAGTCGTCCACTTAGCCCAGATTGCTTCGCGTTTTCAAAGTGAAGGTATTGATTTGCTCGTTATCGATCAGAACATTGATACGAGCACTTCGACTGGGAGACTCATGTTCAATATGTTGGCTGCTATTGCTGAGTTTGAAAATGACTTGCGGACAGAGAGGCAAGCTGAAGGTATCGCAAAAGCACATGAAAATGGAGTTAAATTTGGTAGGCCTGTAAAACTTACGGACACCTTAAAACAAGCAATTTATGATAAAAGAGCTGAGGGGGCCACTATTGGTCAGCTTGCCAAGGAGTATCACCTTGGAGAAGCTTCTATTTATCGGGCAATAAATTCAGTTAAGCAATCAATTGTTTCCCCCTACTCGATAGATGTTAAAGAGCTGCGAGATTATGGAAAATATAAAACGTGATTGATACTGACTATTGTATGTATTGACGTTTAAAATTAGCCTTACTGTATTAACGTAACATCAATAGGTATGATAAATTTTCCTTATCTAAAGAGCCTTAGCCTAACATTAATATTTCTACGAACAGTTAATGCAGCGAGTCACGGTAGGATCAAACATAAGCCGATTCAAATCGATATCTTCACCACAGACAAAACAGCTGCCATATTCATCGCTATTTATGCGCAATAATGCACCTTCAATAACTTGTAACTGATGCTGCTTGCGTCTCGCAGTTTCTAATTCCATTTGCTGTCCTTGCAATGCATCTATACGTGAAAGACGTCCGAGTCGTGATTGGTCAAGTTCGACAACTTGCACATCACTCGTTTGTGCTGCAATCTGCGCTAACAAACTTTCCAGCATTTGCTGTAACTGTAAATGCAGTTGTTGCTTTAGCTGCTCGTTCATTTCACCTCCAAACTTAAGCGTCAGAACCTATCTCTATTACTATGCACTAACCAGCGTCTTGGATACTGATTAGTGCAATATCAATAGCTGTTAGCGCAATAATAATAATGGGATATGGCTTTTACTGATCATCTTTGTGGTATTGCTTCCCACAAAAAACTCTCTTATCCGCGAATGGCCGTAGGCCCCCATCACCATAAGATCGATGTGATGCTCAAGTTGATAGATCTCAAGAGCCGTTTGAACTTCTCCCTGACAAACAGCGGTAACCACATTGAAATTCGCCGCCATCAGAGATTCGGTCACCAACGCCAGTTCTGCTGTCGCCTGTGATTGAGCATCAGACACCATCACCAAATGACATTCAAGCCCTTTTAAGAGTGGACTTGTTAGCACTTGATTAAGGGCTTTTTTCGCAGTAATGCTGCCATCGTAGGCAATCATAAATCGTTTCGGTGCTTCAAACTCTGTCATCACCACTAAAATAGGCTGCTTAACTGTGCGAATGACGTTTTCTAGATGGCTGCCAATCGCCTGCGCTTGATCTTGATGTTGCTCCCCTTGACGCCCCATCACCACCAATCTGGCATGGGATTCTTGCTCTAACAGGGTTTCGACTAAATCGCCGTGACGCTGCAAGGTTTTAACCACGACTGCAGGTTGTGCCTCCACGATGCGCGTTTGCGCATCTTGCAACATATACTTACCCTGCTCGAGTGCCAGCTTGCCCCGGCGCGCTTCGAGCTCAACCATTTCATTGAGCAAGTGCTCCCGTGTACCTAGGCCAATATTTCCCGACAGATCTGACTCTATCGGATAGGCTGACTTATCCAATACATGTAATAGGATTACAGGGGCATTCAGTTGAAAGGCGGCCCAGCCACTGGCATCACATACAGCGGATGTCACATTTGAACCGTCAATACAAGCAATCACATTTGTCATCGTTTTATTCCTTTGTTGTTGTGTTGCTAATGGCTTAGTGACCAGACATCATTTTTTCAACTTCTTCTGGCTTATCGTGTACCCCAAATTTATCGACTATGGTGGCACTGGCTTCGTTAAGGCCAATCAACTCAACCTCAGTCCCCTCGCGGCGGAATTTAATCACTACCTTGTCGAGGGCCGATACCGCGGTAATATCCCAAAAATGTGCTTGAGATAAGTCGATAGTCACTTTATCAACCACTTCCCTAAAATCGAATGAATTACTGAACTTATCTGATGAAGCAAAAAAGACTTGTCCAATAACCTGATAATGGCGACCAGTGTCAGCAGCAGTCGTTGTACTCTTAACCACCATAAAACGTCCCACTTTATTAGCAAAAAATAGGGACGCGAGTAATACACCTACAAATACCCCAATTGCTAAGTTATGGGTAGCGACCACGACCACAACCGTCGCCACCATCACAAGGTTGGTTGACATAGGATGATGCTTAAGATTACGGATTGAATCCCAAGAGAATGTACCGATAGCCACCATGATCATCACGGCAACCAGTGCCGCCATAGGAATAAGCTTTAACCACTCTCCTAAAAACACCACCATCACAAGTAAAAAAACGCCTGCAGCGAAGGATGATAAACGTCCGCGACCACCCGATTTAACGTTGATGATCGACTGACCAATCATAGCGCAACCAGCCATACCGCCCATTAAACCCGCGCCGATATTGGCAATACCTTGGCCCTTACACTCGCGATTCTTATCGCTTTGGGTATCGGTTAAGTCATCAACTATGGTGGCGGTCATCATAGATTCCAGCAAGCCCACCACGGCAAGGCCGGCCGAGTAAGGGAAGATGATCATCAGAGTTTCAAGGGTCAAGGGCACTTCAGGCCAGAGGAAAATAGGTAAAGTATCAGGCAGTTGTCCCATGTCGCCGACAGTACGAATATCTAACCCCATATAAACCGCAAAAAGCGTTAATCCGACAATACACACGAGAGGCGAAGGTACGGATTTACCAATCACAGGGATGAGTGGGAATAGGTAAATGATACCGAGGCCAGCTACCGTCATCGCATATACGTGCCAAGTCACATTGGTCAGTTCGGGCAACTGGGCCATAAAGATCAGAATCGCCAGTGCATTCACAAAACCCGTCACCACAGAGCGGGAGACGAAACGCATCAAGCTACCGAGTTTTAAGTAACCCGCAGCAATTTGCAGCACACCGGTTAATAAGGTCGCCGCGAGTAAATACTCAAGGCCATGTTCCTTTACTAAGGTCACCATTAACAGTGCCATCGCGCCTGTTGCGGCAGAGATCATGCCAGGACGGCCACCAGTAAAGGCAATAACCACAGCGATACAGAATGAAGCATATAGGCCGACCTTAGGATCGACACCTGCAATAATAGAAAAGGCAATTGCCTCAGGGATTAACGCCAGCGCTACCACAATACCGGCTAACAGATCTCCGCGTATATTGGAGAACCACTCTTTTTTCATGGTTTGAATCATGTTACTCACTCTGATTAAAATTAAATCAATAACAAAAGCTAACGCTAGCCATATACACAGATGTGCAAAGACAAGAGCTTTTTCGTCAACGTGACGAATCAATATTAGATTTATGGAGGTACAACAAAAGCTACCGAAGGGTAGATACTACGAACGGATCTGAGCGATCCAAAATGAAGGGGGTTAAACTAATGCGGCTTAAAGCTCATTACAGAAATTATCCTTACAACAGGTAAAATGAGTAAAATTTTGATTTTTAGCTATATACAGAAACACAATATAGAGTTAGGTAAGGATACCGTTCAGGTCGTTGAAAGTCAAAGGACCAAAATCAGATTAACTATGATCCGGTAAGCTGTAACGACTTAAATTCAGTGTTAATGAGCGTAACCAGATAAATTCCACATTAAAAACAAAAAAAACAGTGGCTTAATTTAGCTCAAGAGCTTAGTTATAAAGCTAACTTTACATTTTCGGCGCGTTGGGCAAATTTAGCCATATTGCAGGCTTCAGCCATCAGCACGGCGCTGATGCTGACGGGCAGATCATCAACTCTGGCACTGGCTTCACTGGCATGGAAAAACTCATCAGCAAATCCGGTATGGGCGTTAATTTCGAGCAGCAACTCCGTTAAATCCACCGGAGGGAGTAGATCACTGATCATTTTGCTCAGTCGTTTCAGACTGTCCGGCTCATCAAGACTGGCGAGGGGAGAAATTGTCAACCGGGGCTTCGGGCCAGAAACATCGAGTTCGACAGCCTCATTTTCGCAAAGACGTGCAGCAACCTGTCTGTAACGACTATCAAGCTGATGACCCAGAGATTTTATTGCTTCCTGCGGGTCTGTCGGGTGCCCCAAAGAACGATAAACCTTAATCCGGTTTGCCTGCCAGTCAGCACCCTGTAGTAATCTTGCACGAGGATCTCCCCACCGGTTACTGCCGGTAACGTAGACATCCCTCCGCCTCAGACTATCCTGCAGTTTACTGAGAAAGCAGAGCGTGTATCCCCTGCGGGTGATATGTTTTTCCTTGTTAATCACCAGCCGTTTCCATGACCGACTGATAATTTCCGTTGGTGCGTCGTCAAAAAACTGCCGCCGTGAGCTGAACTCCCGGCTGAGGTAGTCACAGGCATTCAGAGTGGTAACCCCGGCAGGTGCGGATGAAAATTTAACGGTATTCAGCAGATGGGGCAGGAAACGACGAACGCGCCCGTACTGCTCCACCATTTCTTCATGAAAATTATCGTCTGAGGGCCGGGCAATTTCACGGACAAGCGTGATGATTTCAGCCAGCTTTTGCCTTGGGATGTAGCTGAACACCTCAGCACGAATCGATTCGTCCGGTGTTTCTTCTTTCAGCAGGTACGAACATGCGCTGGCGAGCGCCAATGCAGATTTATCCAGATCCTTCAGCGAGCGGAGCCGTTTTTTCTGCCCAATCTTTCTGGCGTCACGGATGATAACGGCCAGCATGGCGTCCAGAACGGGGGGGTAAGCGGGAACCCCAGAAAATTCCGCCATTCCGCATTGTGGAATTTTTTGGGGGGGTGGTCCGCGGCATGACGACCCGCCAAAGGCTACCGCATCTATCTGAGGCGCTGTGGCGCGACGCTGAAACCCCGGGGAATTCCGCTACTCCAGTTCCAGGTCCGCAATAGTTCGTCCAGGTCGGGTGGCGTACGCCGGAAACGCCGATTTTTCCGCAACCGTTTCTGCGTTGTCGGCAAGGTGGTCTCAGAGAGCGCTCAAGAAGCGGTTTTTCTCGTATGTTTAGCTACGGTGGCCTAGGAGCCTGCGCGGCAGAAGCCAAATCGGCGGAAGATCGAGGACGATACGGGGATGGCTGCCAGTTACCTTCCTTACCGACCCGACCAATCCTATCTGCTGCCCCCTTCTCTGGGAGAGTGGCTACCTGAAGGGCATCTTGCCTACTTCATCAGCGAGACTGTCGATACGCTGGACTTGAGCGCATTCCACGCCCGGTATGCCGGCGGTGGTCCGGGCAATCAGCCGTTTCATCCGGCGATGATGGTCAAAGTGCTGATCTATGGTTACGCGAGCGGCGTCTTCTCTTCGCGCAAACTAGCCAGGAAGCTGTACGAGGATGTCGCGTTGCGTGTGCTGGCCGCTGGAAACTTCCCGGCCCACCGCACGCTGAGTGACTTCCGTGCCCTACACCTGACCGAGCTTGAGAATTTGTTCGTTCAGGTGGTGCAACTGGCGCGCGAATGTGGGCTGGTGAAGCTTGGCACGATCGCGGTCGACGGCACCAAGGTAAAAGCCAACGCCAGCCGCCACAAGGCGATGAGCTATAAGCGCATGAAGCCGGCCGAGGACGAATTGCATTGCGAGATCAAGGCGCTGCTTGATCGCGCCAAGGCTACCGACGACCAGGAGCGTAACGAGCCGGAGCTGGACATTCCTGCCGAGATTTCTCGCCGCGAGAAGCGCCTGGAGGCGATCCAGGCGGCAAAGGCGCGCCTGGAAGCGCGCCAGCGTGAAGCGGACCAGGCCCGGGGGCGCAGCGAAGACGATGGCCGCCGGCCTCGCCATCCGGATGGCTCGGACAAGGGCGGTGGCTCGTACAAACGCGAGTTTGGTGTGCCGGATGACCGTGATCAGGAAAGCTTCACCGATCCGGACAGCCGGATCATGAAACACGCCGGTGGTGGCTCCGAGCAGAGCTACAACGGGTACACAGCGGTCGATGCCGAGCACCAGATCATCGTGGCGGCGGAGTTGACCAACTGCGCCGCGGACAGTCAGGCGCTGCTGGGCATGCTGGCAGCAGTTCAGGCCAACACCGGAGAAATGCCGGCCCAGACGCTGGCGGATGCGGGATTCCGTAGTGAGGCTGTTCTGGCAAAGGTCGCCGATCACCACGGCGATGTCATCGTTGCCCTCGGCCGCGAGGGACGTGAAGATGCCAAGGTCAATGCCAAGACCCATCCGCATACGGCGGCGATTGCGGCGAAATTGAAAACGGAGCAAGGCGATGCAGCTTACCGCCGGCGCAAGTCGATCGTGGAGGCTCCGAATGGTTGGATCAAGGCGGTGATGGGATTGCGTCAGTTCAGCATGAGGGGCCTGGACAAGGTGCAAGCCGAGTGGAAGCTCGTCTGCATGGCGCTAAATCTGAGGCGAATGGCGTATCTGTGAGGGCGAAGGTTAAATGGGGCGGCTCAAATGCACCCCAGTCGTCATAACACGCCGCGCGCCGCAAGATTGGTATCCTTGGCGCCGACGCCTTGCCAATTGCAGAGAGCGCCGCCGCCATCGTCAGTGCTCTACAGAAAACCGGTCACACGGCTCTGCCGCGCAGACTCCTAGCCTAAATGTGACAGTGGTTGGTAATCCATGCCGCCCGCAAGGGCGGCGGTGGTGGGCCAATAGATGATTTTCAGAGCCTTACTGCCCGTTGACGCCCAATCCCTCGAGCGCGAGTCTAGCCGCAGCGGCGATGACGGCCTCGCTGTGCTTGTCATCCTTGTTAGGCGCCCGGGTGTAGACGGCCAACACAATAGGTGCGCGCCCAGTGGGCCAGACGACGGCATAGTCATTTGCCGTGCCATACACTCCGCAGGTTCCGGTTTTGTCTCCGACTGCCCAGTCTGCCGGCACCGCCGCGCGGATGCGGTGGTTGCCGGTCGTGTTTCCCTTTAGCCAATCAACAAACTGCTGCCGCTGCGGCGCAGCCAGTGCAGAGCCCAGTGTCAGTTTTTGTAAGCTTTCCGTCACGGCGCGCGGCGATGAGGTATCGCGCGCATCGCCTGGGATGGCGGAGTTCAGCTCCAGCTCCCAGCGGTCCAGACGGAACGTGGTATCGCCGATAGAGCGCATGAAGGCCGTCAGCCCGGCCGGGCCGCCCAACTCCTTCAGCAACAAATTGGCGGCGGCGTTATCACTGTATTGCACGGCGGCCGCGGACAGCTCCGCCACCGTCATGCCTGTTGTCAGATATTTTTCCGAGATGGGTGACCACGGAACCAGCGCATTTTTGCCGTAACGGATGGGTGTGTCCAGCAAGCCGGCCTGCTGCTGGCTGCGAGCCAGCACAGCGGCAGCAAGAAAGCCCTTGAATGAGCTGCACAGTGGGAAGCGCTCCTCAGCGCGGTAACTTACAGTTGCGCCTGAGCCGGTATCCATCGCGTACACACCGATGGAGCCGCCAAAGTCCTGTTCGAGTTTAGCGAATGGTTCCGCGACGAGGTTGGTCAGCGCGGTGGCAGAAAAGCCAGCCAGCGGCCATGAGAGACAAGACAGCAGAACTAGACGGCGATACAGTGACATCAACGATATTCCTTGTTTGAAGGTGGAGCTAGGTGTAGCGGCCGGATGTAATCAGGCCGCTACAGCTGGGATTATCACCGAGCGGCAAGCCGCTCCCTCTCCAGAGGCTGTAACGGCTGTAACTGCCCCGGATGGGCACACATCGGGTTGGTAAGTCCCTGGCACCACAACGTCCAGCGCTATTGAAAAACGAATCAGGTCGGCGTTCATGGGTCGGCCACCTCGCCTGACCTCGGCATCCACGTTACGGACGGCCTCAGGAAGTCCTGGCCAAGCCCCGACTATTGGGGCGCGAAGATAGCACCGAGGGTACGCCGGTGTCAACACCAACTGAAAACTGACCCACTTTACCCCTGAATCACCAAAGTAATACTGACCCACCTGGATCATTCGGGTTTGGAATTTTTCCTGACCACTCCCGCCTTCCTCTTGTCCTTCAAGCGGTAGCTTTCGCCGCTCAGGGTCAGGATATGGCACTGTTGCAAAGTTAGCGATGAGGCAGCCTTTTGTCTTATTCAAAGGCCTTACATTTCAAAAACTCTGCTTACCAGGCGCATTTCGCCCAGGGGATCACCATAATAAAATGCTGAGGCCTGGCCTTTGCGTAGTGCACGCATCACCTCAATACCTTTGATGGTGGCGTAAGCCGTCTTCATGGATTTAAATCCCAGCGTGGCGCCGATTATCCGTTTCAGTTTGCCATGATCGCATTCAATCACGTTGTTCCGGTACTTAATCTGTCGGTGTTCAACGTCAGACGGGCACCGGCCTTCGCGTTTGAGCAGAGCAAGCGCGCGACCATAGGCGGGCGCTTTATCCGTGTTGATGAATCGCGGGATCTGCCACTTCTTCACGTTGTTGAGGATTTTACCCAGAAACCGGTATGCAGCTTTGCTGTTACGACGGGAGGAGAGATAAAAATCGACAGTGCGGCCCCGGCTGTCGACGGCCCGGTACAGATACGCCCAGCGGCCATTGACCTTCACGTAGGTTTCATCCATGTGCCACGGGCAAAGATCGGAAGGGTTACGCCAGTACCAGCGCAGCCGTTTTTCCATTTCAGGCGCATAACGCTGAACCCAGCGGTAAATCGTGGAGTGATCGACATTCACTCCGCGTTCAGCCAGCATCTCCTGCAGCTCACGGTAACTGATGCCGTATTTGCAGTACCAGCGTACGGCCCACAGAATGATGTCACGCTGAAAATGCCGGCCTTTGAATGGGTTCATGTGCAGCTCCATCAGCAAAAGGGGATGATAAGTTTATCACCACCGACTATTTGCAACAGTGCCCAGTCCACGCCTCAGAACTTGTGGGCTCGCTTTTAAAAAGTTCCCGTCCGTCAGGGCTGGCGCAGGCGATTATGGAGGTGGGACGGGTCAACAAGACGCTGTACCTCCTCAACTACATTGATGATGAAGAATATCGTCGCAGGATACTGACTCAGCTTAACCGGGGAGAAGGCCGTCACGCCGTGGCAAGGGCGATCTGTTACGGCCAACGTGGTGAGATTAGAAAACGTTACCGTGAGGGGCAGGAGGATCAACTGGGTGCGCTGGGGCTTGTCACTAACGCAGTTGTATTGTGGAACACGCTTTATATGCAGGAAGCGCTATCACATTTGCGCAGCGCTGGTGAGATCCCGGAAGACGAGCATATCTCACGCCTGTCGCCACTGATGTACGGTCATATCAACATGCTGGGACATTATACGTTCACGCTGCCGGAAAATATTCTGAAGGGAGAGTTGAGGCCATTAAATTTCAATTCAAACAATGAATTATTGCCTTAACGTGGTTTTTTACACGATTGAACCTCGAACCCCAATTGCGACGACGAGGAATTTTGTAAGAGACAAAGCCCGCTTATGCGGGCTTTGTCGTTACTGGCGCTTCTGTTACTCAGTGTTGTCTGGGGTTCGGTAGATCTGTAGCCAGTACCTGCCAGGTGCGCTCGTTGGTGGTGCGAACTCATTATCGCGAATGGTGCAGTATCGTCCATATTTGCGGGTAACAGTATGAGTGTTTGTGTTGATGTCACATTCTTGGAATGAGCCACCATCACGACCTATTTTGCCATGTGGTCCTACATAAATTGCCATTTTGTTCTCCTTTTTAGAGCCTTGTATGGGCATCTTATTGGTGTTCAAACAACAATCATTTCAAGATCTAAGAACTGAACTAAAAATCAAACTAAAGGTAGGTATGCGGGGGTTTTACGGCAAAAAGCCCGCACGAGCGGGCTTTTACTTATGGAAACATCGGATGAAGGTGTTCTAGCGTCTCGGATAAAGTTTTACGACTTTTCGAGAGGCTGTACTGAGCCTGCATATTAACCCACGACTCTGCAGAGCGGCCTATAACTTTAGATAGTCGAAGAGCCATCTCATAACTAAGATCAGTTTTTCCATTGAGCAATCTACTTAATGCAGATTGTGATACTTCAAGCTTATCAGCTAACTCTGCGGCAGGTATTTCGAACGGTTCCATGAACATTTCCCTGATGAATTCACCGGGGTGTACAGGATCGTAAAGATTTATCATGCCTTCCTCTATTGGTTTTGTATTTGATTACACAAAACATTTTGTTTCTTTCGCGTTGCGCATTGCACAATACGCAAGTGTCTGTTATTGACAAAAAAAGCAGTAAGCTTTAGGATGCTCGGTGGAGCAGAAAGCTACCGCTGATATGGTGTCTTTACCGACTTTTTCAAGGCGCCATATTGTACGGTTAGCGCTCTTGGAAGTCAAACGAGGTAATCGACCTCAGAGACAAAGTTACGTCAATTATTTTAATAATGCAAGGGGTTCAAATGGACGCTGTCAAATTGTTTTCTGTTTATAGAGATAGATATCGACGAAAATTTTATGGAGATGATTGATGATAAAAAACATAAAGCATAAAGGGCTTCGGAGTTTTGCTGAAAACGGTAACACCGCCGGAATTCAGCCTCACTTAGCGAAAAAACTTCGCATGATATTGACTACGCTAAGCACCGCAACATGTCTTCAAGATATTGTGGATGTAAGGGCGCTGGGGTGTCACCCCCTAAAAGGTGAACGTAAAGGTGAGTTTTCCGTAGAGGTTAACGGAAACTGGAGGGTGGTTTTCAAGGTGGAAGAACCAAACGTCTTAGACGTTGATCTTGAAGATTACCATTAGTAATCAATAAGTAAGTTACTAATCCATCCTAGTGGCAATATGGATGGATTAGGGACTTTATTCAAAAATAAGTACCTCTGGAGGATTTATGAGAGCCTTTATGATTTTGTTGTTCCCTTTGCTTTGTGTAGTCATTGCTGGGGTTCTTGCTGTTCGTGGCCTAGATGGGTGGGGATGGTTCCTGTTTGCAGCTGTTTTGTGTACTGGTGTTGATACGGTGCAGAAACATGTCTCTAACAAGAATAATTCTGTAAGCGATTGAGGCTTTCAGGGTTCTTCCTTGACTGATTAAATCGACAAAGCGTATCTTATGTTCGAAACGAAAAAACCGCCTGGGGAGGCGGTTTTTTCGAGGGTTCAGTAAGTTGGGGAACTTCTGAACCGTGGTAACAGGGTGTACAAGACCGCTGAAACCAAATTCTGTCCTTCCAGTTTAGCCTCAGTATGGCTCTGACTTCAAGAACTCTGCATCAGTAATCTCTTGTACACCCTCTTACCAATGGCCGCAGCCAGTGGCGTTTTGTTGTGTCTTTCCGGGTTGGACTCAAGTCGATAGTTACCGGATAAGACGCTGCGGTCGGACTGAACGGGGGGTTCGTGCATACAGTCCAGCTTGGAGCGAACTGCCTTCCCGGAACTGAGTGTCAGGCGTGGAATGAGATAAACGCGGCCATAACAGCGGAGTGACACCGGTAAACCGAAAGGCAGGAACAGGAGAGCGCACGAGGGAGCCACCAGGGGGAAACGCCTGGTATCTTTATAGTCCTGTCGGGTTTCGCCACCACTGATTTGAGCGTCAGATTTCGTGATGCTTGTCAGGGGGGCGGAGCCTATGGAAAAACGGCTTTGTCGTGGCCTTCTCGCTTCCCTGTTAAGCTTCTTCCTGGCATCCTCCAGGAAATTTCCGCCCCGTTCGTAAGCCATTTCCGCTCGCCGCAGCCGAACGACCGAGCGCAGCGAGTCAGTGAGCGAGGAAGCGGAATATATCCTGTATCACATATTCTGCTGACGCACCGGTGCCGCCTTTTTTCTCCTGCCACATGAAGCACTTCACTGACACCCTCATCCGTGCCAACATAGTAAGCCAGTATACACTCCGCTAGCGCTACGTGACTGGTTCAGGGCTGCGCCCCGAAACCCGCCAAAAGCCTGACGCGCCTGCGGCTTGTCCAACCCCGCGCCGACCGGGAAAGGCTTTCCCGCCCGTCCCGGCGTTATCAGGAGGCCGGTTTGTCAGAGAAACGGAGCAAGATGCTCACCATGTGGGTGACGGAGGACGAGCACCGGCGGCTGCTCGAGCGCTGTGACGGCAGGCAGCTGGCGGCGTGGATGCGGCAGATCTGCCTGGACGAAAAGCCGGCACGTTCCGGAAAGCTCCCCTCACTCTCGCCGGCGCTGCTGCGCCAGCTTGCCGGCATGGGCAATAACCTGAACCAGATAGCCCGCCGTGTTAACGCCGGCGGCGGCACCGGCCATGACAGGGTACAGATTGTGGCGGCGCTGATGACCATCGATGCCGGCCTTGAGCGGCTGCGGCACGCCGTTCTTGAGAAAGGAACGGACGATGATCGTTAAATTTCATCCGCGCGGCCGCGGCGGTGGCGCCGGGCCGGTGGACTATCTGCTGGGTAAAGACCGGCAGCGTGAAGGCGCCACCGTCCTGCAGGGGAAGCCGGAAGAAGTCCGGGAGCTGATTGACGCGTCGCCTTACGTTAAGAAATACACCTCCGGCGTTCTGTCGTTTGCGGAGGCCGATCTGCCTCCCGGCCAGCGGGAAAAACTGATGGCCAGCTTCGAGCGGGTTCTGATGCCCGGACTCGATAAAGATCAGTACAGCATTCTGTGGGTGGAGCACGCGGACAAGGGGCGTCTGGAGCTGAACTTTCTGATCCCCAATACCGAGCTGCTGACCGGCAGGCGGCTCCAGCCTTACTACGACCGCGCCGACCGGCCGCGCATCGATGCCTGGCAGACTATCGTGAACGGCAGACTGGGGCTGCACGACCCGAACGCGCCGGAAAACCGCCGGGCGCTGGTCACGCCGTCCGGGCTGCCGAAAACGAAGCAGGAGGCCGCAGAAGCCATTACCCGGGGACTGCTGACCCTTGCTTCGTCCGGGGAGCTGAAAAGCCGTCAGGATGTCACTGACACTCTTGAAGGTGCAGGTTTTGAGGTGGTGCGCACCACGAAAAGCAGTATCAGCATTGCCGACCCGGACGGGGGGCGAAACATCCGACTGAAGGGAGCCATCTATGAGCAGTCTTTTAACGCTGGCGAAGGACTTAGAGCAGCAATCGAAAGCGCAGCAGCAGAGTACCGGCGAGATGCTGAAAGCCGCATTCAGCGAGCACGAGCAGTCTGTCAGAGCGGAACTGAGCGCAAGCGCGAGGAGAATCAGCGACGCCATCCTCGCCCACGAGCAGAGTATGAGCGAGGCGATGGAGAAAAACCGGCGGAGCGTACTGCGGACTGCCGGGCGGACATGGCTCACCATCCTGATGGTGTCAGCGCTGCTGATCGGCACGAGCGGGAGCATTCTGTGGTGGCAGGGGCAGCAGATAACCGACAATTACACGCATCTTCGTCAGCAGGAAGATACCCTGGCGAAAATGACCGCCCGGACGTGGGGAGTGCGCTATCAGGAGAGCAGCGACGGCCGGAGGTTTCTTATCCTGCCGCCGGGGATACAAACCGAAGCCATCCCTTACGACGGGACGACATGGATCCGCCTGAAACAGGAGTAGCTGAAAATGACAGAGCTGGAAAAGCAGTTGCTGAGCGCATTAGAGCAGCTACAGCAGGACTACTCGCAAAGGCTGGACGAATGGGAGAGCGCCTTCGCGGAATGGCGGAGCATGTGTGGGCTTATGCAACGGGAGAACGCGGTGCTGAACGAGCGCGTGTCGGACTTGAGCACGCAGGTGCTGAGTTTAAGCGAGCAGCTGCGCCGCTTGTCCGGGAACTGAATGCCATCGAGCTCCGGCAGAGGGAGAATGAGTATCAGAAAACACTGGAGCTGGAGCGCCAGCCGCAGAAAACCTACCGCGGGCCGACACTTTAAACCATCCAGGCAGCTGACAACCCGCACGAAGAGGGGCTCTTATTTCTCCCGCTAAATAGGTTCGTGATCAAAAAGGTCACGACTTATTCAGGAGCGGGAAATGAAGCTGTTAAATCTTA
>NZ_CP017992.1 GCF_002208095.1 Enterobacter cloacae complex sp. ECNIH7 | reverse complement strand
GGGGTTTGAGGTCCAATGGGGCGAAAACCTACGCTAAGCGATAGGAAACCAAATTCAAATTTTTTTTAAACAATGAGTTGTGCTGTTACCATAAGACGCTAATTGTGACTGCCACCGACCTTTATTATGCTTCGGTGACAGTTCATTCATAGGTTATCCCACTTGAGACTCTCGATAATTATTCTTTATGAAGCTATGAAAAAATTTACCGTGCGATTCTGCTCCATCAAATTCATACCAACATGTAATAGGAAAATCATGGTAATTCCATACTGCACCACTATTGAATTCAATCTCTAATGTAGAAATAGATTCGTCGTACCCAATACTACGAATCATGCTTGATGAAATACTTCTTCGTTCCATTTTACACTCCTTTGGTTATATTTTCTGTTCACGTATTTTAGTTACAACAATTTTATAATTATCAGCATCGAAAGAAAATGCTTTTGTCCAACATTCAATTAACTTTGGATCTTCACTTGTAGGTCTTGGGTGATTCAATTTCAATCGAACTCTAGATGGAATTTTTATAGCCTCACCTGAAATAACTGCCTCACCTATACGCAAAGATGAAAGAAGATCCATAAGACTATTTAGATTATCGGGGGCTGATGATTTCACTATGGATTGATCACTTGAATTGGTAAGCCTAAGAGCTATCAACGTGCCAATTTGGGAAATTATAGTCTCTGACAACTCTGAGGGGCGTTGAGAAATGACTAGCGCTCCTACGCCAAATTTTCTCCCTTCTTTAAATATTTTCTCAACTGCGGCTTTTGAATAATTACTCTTGTCATTTTTCCCTAAATACGTATGAGCTTCCTCAAATGCTAAGAGTATTGGCCTTTGCTTACCGGTATATGACTCTTTACGCCCCCAGAACATGCTGTCGTAAACAAATCTTGTAATCAAGCCTATGGTTATATCTAACACCTCAAATGGTACACCGCTAAGATCTAGTATTGTTAATCGCTGCTCACAGCCTATCCAGTCAGCTAGTAAATCATGCAAATCTTTTTCAGAATCTGCTGTTTTGTAATCACCTGGATTGAACAGAAAATCGTATCGGGTATCTCTGAGTCGAGAAAGTAATTTTTTTTCATAAGAAAAATACTCTGCGTGTTGAGATTTATATGGAGCTGTATTTCCCATTACATATGCTTCAAAGGTTGCCGGAGTCAATGTTTCTGCATCCCCAGCAGCCAGTTCATTTGCTGTATCTCTAGTTTGTTCATCTTTCTTTGCAGAAGAAAATGATGCATTAAGTAACCAATTCATCTCATACCATAGCTGCCTAGCGCTAAAAGGAATAGGTGAGTCGGCTGTGATAAGATTTTCATTAACAATCCCAGCTTTTAAATTTAAGTTTTCTTTCTTAAGCTTTGTTACAAGATCTCTCAGTAAACGATATTCTATTCTTTGTTCATCGCGATGATCAGCACCTACAAGAAAATAGGCAAGTTCTTCAAAGGTCATAAGCCAAAATGGTATCACCAATGGGGATGCTACTTCATTAATTCGAAGTACTTTGGCATCAGGAAATGCAGAAGCATATTCACCGTGTGGGTCAACCAATATAATTCTTGAACCAACGTAACCATGTAGAATAGATTTCAAAATACTGACGGTAGTATTGGATTTCCCGCTACCTGTTGAGCCTAAAATACCACAGTGACGTAAAATTAAGTTATGAGTATCTACATGAACACCTAAATTTTCAGATGAAGAATGTTTTCCAATTTCAATGGAACCGGCATCCTTTTCACCATAAATTGCAAATAAGTCGTGTTCGATTACAAGGTGTACTTCATCACCTATTGTAGGATAAGTACCCACTCCTTTTTCAAACTCACTGTCACCTATTTTTTCGCCAATCAGTTGTACTGAAAGAAATTTTGAGCTTACTCTATACTCATCATCGCTACTATCTGTGAACGGTCTGTCACTTACCGCAGCAACGATAGCGTAGATAGTAATATTTCCCATTGGCATTTTTACAAATGTGCCGATCTGGCCAATTTTATACAATCGTCCATTTATTATTGGCGCAGCGGAAGGTATTTCTGATGAAACTTCTACCTCTACAGTACTGGAATCCACACGAATAACCTTTCCTAAATATGTAGAATCAGTCTTCATTTATAGATACCTCAATCTCA
Organism: Enterobacter cloacae complex sp. ECNIH7; assembly: GCF_002208095.1. Classification (NCBI taxonomy): domain Bacteria; kingdom Pseudomonadati; phylum Pseudomonadota; class Gammaproteobacteria; order Enterobacterales; family Enterobacteriaceae; genus Enterobacter; species Enterobacter cloacae complex sp. ECNIH7. The sequence continues at coordinate 76,883 of NZ_CP017992.1, read as the reverse complement.
CTACTACGACCAGAATTACCAACTAAGAACTCAACCAAATAATTAAAATCACCAAGCAAGAATTTTTCACCTTCAGCATTCCAAAAACTATCACATTTTTCTTTGTTTTTTAGCTCGGATTGGTCAAAGGACCATTTCCCTAATGTTCCGTTTATAATCGCAGTTGTTGGTCCGAATACAGATAGATTTAGATATCCTGCCGAAAGGGAATGCAATTTTTTAACTTCACTGTCTGCATAAAAAAAGACTACAACACTAAGCCTGTTGTTTTGCCTCAAGCAATTAAAAATAATTTCATTTATATGCTGATCTAAAAATGAGTATCCGGTGAAAATGAATAGAAGCTCACCATTTAGTAAATAGTTTTTAAGGCGGTCGAAGTAAACTAAAAAAGGTTGTCTACGAGATAGATCATATTTTTCTTTTGATGGGTAAATGACTATCTCATTTTTCTCTTCTTCAATTTTATCTACTTTCCCAAGGCGTATAACTTTATGCGACTTCAGATTCTCTCTTTTTTTCCAAAACCAACTAAGAGAACCATGTATCTTCCATAATCGAATCCAGTTCTGAGTTAGATCATTTCTACGAACAAGTGTTTCGACACTTTCTTGCCAAAAAAATGGTTCATAAGAACCAACGAAACCGTCAAAATACGGCGCACGAATTGCTTCAAGAGATTTTTCTATTACCAGATCATAATTTGTAGTAAAAATCTCTTTCGAAAAATCTCTGTTTTGCATGTTTAACCACGCAAAAAATTTCTTTGGAGCAGTCAGATTAGCACTAACTTCTTTCTCCGTGATTAGATTATAAATATTTTTGCAAATTTCAATATCCAGATCACGCGCGCTTATGCCAGAAACCCCGAGGAATTCTCTATCAGGCCTTTCTTCAGTTATTTCGCGAATCCGTCTTATCTGATTAAGAATATCTTCAATGCTAATTGTTTCATCAGGCTTCGATAAGTCTGTTTTAATAACATTAAAATAATCCAACAATGATCCGGTTAATGCACTTTCGACTTGAATAGTCAATTGAGATATATTTGGCAAGCCTAAAGCACAGGAGGTACCAGCCCCCATAAAGAAACCAATATTTTTAGCGTAGGATAGTTGACTTTTTAGCTCACGAATTTCTTTAAGTAGGTTTATTTCTTCCATAGCTTTTAATTCCCTATCATAATTTGTTGTATGACTTGATCTCTGCTTAGAATAATTCTTTTTAAATCATGGTTAATATTATCTTTATGATGATTTCTGATTGTTTTCCGATTTTTTTAACCGAAAATAAGTAGCCCGAGAAACCCCTGTCTTTTCTAGAATTATTTTTTCTGATAGCTTCTGATTGATAAGTTGTCTGACAAGTGCTGCTTTCGAGTGCGGTTTCCGTCCAAATTTGACACCGGATGCCATAGCAACAATTCTGCCATCATTAGTGCGTTCCAGAATACGTTCTCGTTCTGCTTCTGCAACAGCCGCCAAAATTTGAATCACCATTTTCCCCATAGTTCCTTCTGTACTTAGTCCGTTCTCCAGAAAACGAATGGCTATTCCCTTTTTATAGCAAGCATCAACAATGTGGATCATGTCTACGGTATTGCGGCCAAGCCGATCCATTTTGGTACAAATAATGATGTCATCCTTTTCTGCACGGGCAAGCAGCCGTTGTAACCCTTCGCGCTCATCCGTGGCTCCTGACATCATATCAGTAAAAATCCGGTCATCTCTGACACCTACAGATTTCAGCTCCGTAATCTGTACCGTCAGTTTCTGATGGCTGGTTGATACTCTTGCATATCCCAGTAATGCCATATTGGTCTCACAAATCGATATTGATACTGCGTAGTATCATAAAGTATAAATCGCGATTTTTGATACTCATGTTTGAAATCGTTTTGAGTGGTCTCAAAACTTATAACATTTGAGATAGTTAAAAATAGACCTAAGTCATAGTTACGCAAGGAGTGCTGGATGCCTATCGATTTTTTGACTGAAGAGCAGAAGCAAAATTATGGGCGTTATGCGGCAGAGCCGAACGAGGTACAACTTTCCCGTTATTTTATTCTGGATGAAAATGACCTGATATTCATCGCACAAAGGCGCGGGGACCAAAACCGTCTTGGTATAGCCCTTCAACTAACATCCGTCCGATTTTTAGGAGCGTTCCTGCCTGATTTGGCTCTGGTTCCGCACAATGTACAAACCTTTGTTGCCACGCAGCTTTCAATCAGTCGGACTGATATTCTGGCTGAATACGCAAAACGAGAACCAACCCGCTGGGAGCATTATGCTCAAATCAAAAAATATGGCACTGTTGCAAATAGTCGGTGGTGATAAACTTATCATCCCCTTTTGCTGATGGAGCTGCACATGAACCCATTCAAAGGCCGGCATTTTCAGCGTGACATCATTCTGTGGGCCGTACGCTGGTACTGCAAATACGGCATCAGTTACCGTGAGCTGCAGGAGATGCTGGCTGAACGCGGAGTGAATGTCGATCACTCCACGATTTACCGCTGGGTTCAGCGTTATGCGCCTGAAATGGAAAAACGGCTGCGCTGGTACTGGCGTAACCCTTCCGATCTTTGCCCGTGGCACATGGATGAAACCTACGTGAAGGTCAATGGCCGCTGGGCGTATCTGTACCGGGCCGTCGACAGCCGGGGCCGCACTGTCGATTTTTATCTCTCCTCCCGTCGTAACAGCAAAGCTGCATACCGGTTTCTGGGTAAAATCCTCAACAACGTGAAGAAGTGGCAGATCCCGCGATTCATCAACACGGATAAAGCGCCCGCCTATGGTCGCGCGCTTGCTCTGCTCAAACGCGAAGGCCGGTGCCCGTCTGACGTTGAACACCGACAGATTAAGTACCGGAACAACGTGATTGAATGCGATCATGGCAAACTGAAACGGATAATCGGCGCCACGCTGGGATTTAAATCCATGAAGACGGCTTACGCCACCATCAAAGGTATTGAGGTGATGCGTGCACTACGCAAAGGCCAGGCCTCAGCATTTTATTATGGTGATCCCCTGGGCGAAATGCGCCTGGTAAGCAGAGTTTTTGAAATGTAAGGCCTTTGAATAAGACAAAAGGCTGCCTCATCGCTAACTTTGCAACAGTGCCCAAAAACTGACACTGGGCTCTGCACTGGCTGCGCCGCAGCGGCAGCAGTTTGTTGATTGGCTAAAGGGAAACACGACCGGCAACCACCGCATCCGCGCGGCGGTGCCGGCAGACTGGGCAGTCGGAGACAAAACCGGAACCTGCGGAGTGTATGGCACGGCAAATGACTATGCCGTCGTCTGGCCCACTGGGCGCGCACCTATTGTGTTGGCCGTCTACACCCGGGCGCCTAACAAGGATGACAAGCACAGCGAGGCCGTCATCGCCGCTGCGGCTAGACTCGCGCTCGAGGGATTGGGCGTCAACGGGCAGTAAGGCTCTGAAAATCATCTATTGGCCCACCACCGCCGCCCTTGCGGGCGGCATGGATTACCAACCACTGTCACATTTAGGCTAGGAGTCTGCGCGGCAGAGCCGTGTGACCGGTTTTCTGTAGAGCACTGACGATGGCGGCGGCGCTCTCTGCAATTGGCAAGGCGTCGGCGCCAAGGATACCAATCTTGCGGCGCGCGGCGTGTTATGACGACTGGGGTGCATTTGAGCCGCCCCATTTAACCTTCGCCCTCACAGATACGCCATTCGCCTCAGATTTAGCGCCATGCAGACGAGCTTCCACTCGGCTTGCACCTTGTCCAGGCCCCTCATGCTGAACTGACGCAATCCCATCACCGCCTTGATCCAACCATTCGGAGCCTCCACGATCGACTTGCGCCGGCGGTAAGCTGCATCGCCTTGCTCCGTTTTCAATTTCGCCGCAATCGCCGCCGTATGCGGATGGGTCTTGGCATTGACCTTGGCATCTTCACGTCCCTCGCGGCCGAGGGCAACGATGACATCGCCGTGGTGATCGGCGACCTTTGCCAGAACAGCCTCACTACGGAATCCCGCATCCGCCAGCGTCTGGGCCGGCATTTCTCCGGTGTTGGCCTGAACTGCTGCCAGCATGCCCAGCAGCGCCTGACTGTCCGCGGCGCAGTTGGTCAACTCCGCCGCCACGATGATCTGGTGCTCGGCATCGACCGCTGTGTACCCGTTGTAGCTCTGCTCGGAGCCACCACCGGCGTGTTTCATGATCCGGCTGTCCGGATCGGTGAAGCTTTCCTGATCACGGTCATCCGGCACACCAAACTCGCGTTTGTACGAGCCACCGCCCTTGTCCGAGCCATCCGGATGGCGAGGCCGGCGGCCATCGTCTTCGCTGCGCCCCCGGGCCTGGTCCGCTTCACGCTGGCGCGCTTCCAGGCGCGCCTTTGCCGCCTGGATCGCCTCCAGGCGCTTCTCGCGGCGAGAAATCTCGGCAGGAATGTCCAGCTCCGGCTCGTTACGCTCCTGGTCGTCGGTAGCCTTGGCGCGATCAAGCAGCGCCTTGATCTCGCAATGCAATTCGTCCTCGGCCGGCTTCATGCGCTTATAGCTCATCGCCTTGTGGCGGCTGGCGTTGGCTTTTACCTTGGTGCCGTCGACCGCGATCGTGCCAAGCTTCACCAGCCCACATTCGCGCGCCAGTTGCACCACCTGAACGAACAAATTCTCAAGCTCGGTCAGGTGTAGGGCACGGAAGTCACTCAGCGTGCGGTGGGCCGGGAAGTTTCCAGCGGCCAGCACACGCAACGCGACATCCTCGTACAGCTTCCTGGCTAGTTTGCGCGAAGAGAAGACGCCGCTCGCGTAACCATAGATCAGCACTTTGACCATCATCGCCGGATGAAACGGCTGATTGCCCGGACCACCGCCGGCATACCGGGCGTGGAATGCGCTTGGTTCAAACGAAGTCCAGAGTATTGATAGGGATACTTTACCGAACGCTCTCTGTTTGCCGGGTGACAGGATAATGACAATGTTGTCATTTTTGCTGTAATCCGTTGATAACGATCGTGGGCGCAATAGAATGACATTAGCAGCCAGCCGGGGAGCAAGATGAAAATATTGATCGTCGAAGACGAAATTAAAACAGGTGAATATCTCAGCAAAGGGCTTACAGAAGCAGGGTTCGTAGTGGATCACGCTGATAATGGTCTTACCGGATATCATCTCGCCATGACCGCCGAGTATGATTTAGTCATTCTGGATATCATGCTACCTGATGTGAACGGCTGGGATATCATCCGTATGCTGCGCACTGCCGGAAAGGGTATGCCGGTCTTACTGCTGACGGCCCTGGGCACGATCGAACACAGGGTCAAAGGACTGGAGCTGGGTGCGGACGATTATCTGGTTAAACCCTTTGCGTTTGCCGAACTGCTCGCCCGGGTGAGAACCCTTCTGAGGCGGGGAAACACGATGATCACGGAAAGCCAGTTTAAGGTGGCTGACCTCTCTATTGATCTCGTATCCAGAAAAGTCAGTCGCGCCGGAAACCGCATTGTACTCACCAGTAAAGAGTTCAGCCTGCTGGAATTCTTCATTCGCCATCAGGGAGAAGTTCTTCCCCGCTCCCTGATTGCCTCTCAGGTCTGGGACATGAATTTTGACAGCGACACTAACGCGATTGATGTCGCCGTAAAGCGACTCCGCGCTAAAATAGACAACGATTACGAGACAAAGCTGATCCAGACAGTCCGGGGCGTGGGTTATATGCTGGAGGTCCCGGATGCATAGCAAACCTTCCAGGCGCCCTTTCTCACTCGCTCTGCGGCTGACCTTTTTTATCAGCCTGTCCACGATACTGGCTTTTATCGCCTTCACCTGGTTTATGCTGCATTCTGTTGATAAGCATTTTGCCGAGCAGGATGTCAGCGATCTGCAACAAATCAGCACCACACTAAACCGTATTCTGCAGTCTCCGGTTGATCCGGATGAAAAGAAAATAAGCAAAATAAAGGAATCGATCGCCAGCTACCGTAACGTTGCTCTTTTGCTACTTAATCCCCGGGGAGAGGTGCTGTACAGCTCTGTGCAGGGGGCTGCTTTACGCTCTGCTGTGAATTCAGCCGATTTTAGCGAGCATAGCCGTGCACGTGATGTCTTTCTCTGGACGGTGGAGGATCCTGCGAGACCGATGGATACCGGGTCCGGAATGAAGATGGAAACATACAGAATTATCGCCTCCTCTGGTCAGGCGATATTTCAGGGCAAACAGCAGAACTATGTCATGCTGACTGGCCTCTCCATTAATTTCCATCTCCATTACCTCGATGCGCTGAAAAAAAATCTGATTGCGATCGCTGTCGTGATAAGTCTGCTAATTATTCTGATCATTCGCATTGCTGTCCGTCAGGGGCACCTGCCACTTCGTAATGTCAGCAATGCCATTAAAAACATCACCTCCGAGAATCTTGATGCGCGGCTGGAACCGACACGCGTTCCCATTGAGCTGGAGCAGTTGGTTATCTCGTTCAATCATATGATTGGAAAGATTGAGGATGTTTTTACCCGCCAGGCCAATTTCTCTGCCGATATCGCGCACGAGATCAGAACACCCATCACCAATCTGGTGACGCAGACTGAAATCGCTCTGAGTCAGGATCGAACCCAGAAGGAACTTGAGGATGTCCTCTATTCCAGCCTTGAAGAGTATAACCGGATGACAAAAATGGTCAGCGACATGCTGTTCCTGGCGCAGGCGGACAATAATCAGCTGATACCTGACAGGGTTCGGTTTGACCTCAGAGCAGAAGTCATGAAAGTCTTCGAGTTTTTCGAAGCCTGGGCCGAAGAACGAAATATCACGCTCAAATTTAACGGGATGCCCTGCCTGGTTGAGGGAGATCCACAAATGTTCAGAAGAGCGATCAATAATCTGTTATCCAATGCCCTGCGTTATACCCCAGAGGGACAGGCAATCACCGTCTCAATAAGAGAGCAGGAGAGCTTTTTTGACCTTGTGATTGAAAATCCGGGGAAACCAATCCCTGAAGAGCATTTATCAAGGCTGTTTGACCGTTTTTATCGGGTGGATCCGTCCAGACAACGAAAAGGAGAAGGCAGCGGTATCGGACTTGCGATTGTGAAGTCAATCGTGGAAGCACATCACGGAAGAGTGCAGGTGGAATCGGACGTACGCTCAACTCGTTTTATCTTATCCGTGCCCAGACTTGAGAAAATGCTTCCGGAAACCCAATACTAAGAATAAGGATTTAAATGACAAAGATGTCATTAGCCTGTCATGCAGCAAACAGAAGCCATTCGATATAATTAGTGCAACTTATCAGGAAGGCTGGATTGCTTCATCAATACCCGGCGTCAGAGTACGCCAGGAAATGAATATCCAGTCCTCTCCCGGAGAAATAAACACTGCCGAACCTGTTTCAGTTATGGAACTGAAAACACCGGTTGTACTTCCCCGGACATCACTAATTCAGAAATGGAGATTTATCATGAAAAATATCGTATTAGCATCCTTGCTGGGCTTTGGTTTAATTTCTTCGGCCTGGGCCACGGAAACCGTGAATATTCATGAACGCGTCAACAATGCACAGGCTCCTGCTCACCAGATGCAGTCTGCTGCGGCTCCTGTCGGGATCCAGGGGACTGCTCCTCGTATGGCCGGTATGGACCAGCATGAACAGGCCATTATTGCTCATGAAACCATGACGAACGGATCGGCGGATGCGCACCAGAAAATGGTGGAAAGTCATCAGAAGATGATGGGAAATAACACTGTATCCACGCCCGTTTCGTCAACGTCTTACGCTGCGATGGATGAGCATGAAAGAGCAGCGGTTGCCCACGAATTCATGAATAACGGTCAGTCCGGCCCACATCAGGCCATGGCCGAAGCGCACCGCCGTATGAGCAATGCAGGCTGAATGCGACTGTAGTATCCGTGCTTTTAACCTTTCCTTGATAGATTATTCCTTAACCGGATATGTTGTGATATTTTTGCCCCCATCTGGGGGCTTTTTTATCTGACTCAGCTACAATTAATCGGTACCTACCTGAAAAGGACTTATTTAATGAAAATCAAAAACACCTTTTTTGTAATATTAATGTTATCCCTGCCAGCCATTTCCGCTGAGCATTCGGACATGAAAATGTCAGATATGCACTCATCGGCATCGTCACAGGAATATATGGCTGGCATGAAAGACATGCATGACAAAATGATGGCCGCCGTTAATGAGCCCGACCCCGACAAGGCCTTTGCAAAAGGTATGATCGCACACCATGAAGGAGCAATCGCAATGGCGGAAACTGAGCTCAAATACGGAAAAGATCCGGAAATGAGAAAGCTTGCGCAGGACATCATTAAAGCTCAAAAAGGTGAAATTGAGCAGATGAATAAATGGCTTGGCAATCAAAAATAATGGTTGCGGAAATATGATATTGCGCGTACAGTCAGAGTGTTCCCGGGCACGGGAGCCTGTTAATCGTTAATTAATCAAAACCCGATTCATTTCGGGTTTTTCCTTTTAAATCCTCCAACGTTTGTACTGCACCGAGTGAAATTCACCTGAGCCAATTCTGCTTGCCGATTATTTCGACGGGAACTGCTAATTTTAATTAATCCTCTGTTTTAAAATTGTTTCTTAGCCTTGGTTCGACAGGGGGGCTCGTCCTGTTCTCTGGTCATGCGCAATGGCAATTCGCAGTCAGGGCTCAAGACTGCTTTTACCTATTTTTTAACAGAAAATTCATGAACTAGATACTTGCCGGAAACATCATCTGCTGTTCATCTCGACCAATAAAATGAAGGTATCACTCTCCTTTGAAACTCACTTACTTTCCATTTTGTAATAAATAATCAAGTTTTCCAGTGATATATCTATATCTACTTTTTTTAATAATTCTTTTCTCTCATTATATATTTTCTCCAGCATATCTTCATATCCCTGACCAAGGTGAATTTGTTTATGGCAATTGCAACACAGAGATATTATATTTTCTTCGACGTCAAGAGAAGTATCAAAAGCATCTTGCCTGGACATAGGTACAATGTGATGAGGTTCAGTGTAGTGCAAGGGTGAATTTCGCCTTCTGAATGTTGGATGATCGTTATCGACTTCACATCTGTATCCTGCTTTGTTCAATGCATTTTTTGATACAACTTTATTTCTTGGGTATGAGAGGCCATTTTTTACTTCTATTGCTTTTTTCTTTGGTTTAGCTTTTCCGGTATATTCAAATGTTCGATCGTCATCAAAGTTATTATTTTTCTCCATGGCATTGACCAACTCATCGTCAGAGTAAAATTCATTACTGGTGTTTTCTGTTGTACCAAAAAAATCCAGCTCCTTAATTGCCTGGACAAGTTCTTCACGAATTGTCCATAAGTTTCTTTTTGGTTTTCCGCCGATTTCTTTACTCTTCATGACTGTAATGAATTTTGTGCCAGATGCTATATTTCCGATCCCTTTAACTTCGAATCTACCAAGTTCTTTTTGAACCCTTCCACCCAGTCCATTAATAACACCATTAGCACTCATACTGTGCAGATCGTACTTTTTACCTATATCGAAACACGTGCAAGAATGACTTGGTTCAATGAACCATTTTTTTAATGCAGCAATACTTTTAGAATCAAAAACTTTTTCATTCATTAATAATATTTTCCATTCCTCAACACTGATATCAATGTCGCAGACGTACTCCCCATCAATTACCTGGCAAATTTTTTTGATCACGGTCATTCCCCCATAATAAAAACATACAGTTCGATATCCGGCATGGGTGCGAACTTGCAATTATCTGCATAATCCCATATTTTCAGCCCCGGAAAATATGTTTGCTATTTTGCCTAAAAAGAAATTGTTACTGGGATAACTTGATTACATCATCCTCAACTTGAGCATACCATATCACCAGACTGAGTCTCAATGTAATGGCCAATTAGCTATGGTCATTATCCGCGACGAAGAGGTAGTCTCAGCTCAACACAATCGTACAATGCTTTCAATGATCTACGCTTTTTACTGGACGAATGTGAGAACATTTATTGCTTAAAATTTTAACAATATTTACTTGCTGGCGCGTACGCTACACTATCAACATATTGTGAATAAAAATAATTGACATAATTGTATTTAATGAAAATGTTACGCACGTGGTCATTCGGGATATGAACAAGCCAGAACCGCACTTTTCTAGCCTGTATCTCCATCGATGACTCATCGCTTTTTTACTGGATTGTGCCCGACTGAGAAGCTGCTAACTGGGGGCCGGTCGGAATGCTGTGGCGCTCAGTGCGGGTGTGAACGGCATTTATCTCTTACGAGCCAATCTCTATGTCGCTTTACAGATAAATCCGTTGACAGCGTGTCTGACGGGGGAATGTGGCGAGGTGATGAAGCTGTTTAATCGCTGTGGCTGGCTGAACTTGAGTCTGGTGACTCCCTGCCCCACCAGTATTCGCTGATGACCAGACAGGGAGTGCCAGGAAAGGGTGATTAGTGGCGGATCTGCGCCAGGTCGTCTTCAGTCAGACCGGTCATTTTTATGACGGTATTGCGGTCAATGCCGTTCTGGAGCATGGTTCGTGCAATTTTAAGGGTGGCTTCGCGCTCGCCTTTTTCAATGCCGCGTTGTTCACCGAGCTGAATCCCCTTCTCGATGCCCTTCTGTTCAAGCTGTTGTGCGATGGTCATAAGTGCGTCTCCGTGTTGCGGCACACGCTGTGCCAGTTCGCGTACAAAGGCTTCGGCGTCGGATGTTTCGCCTGCCTGCACTATATAGTGTACCAGCGATATCACCTGCGATGAAGACAAGTATCCCGCCAGCAAGATGGGTGCCAGCCGGTCGACCAGTTCTGCCAGGTCCCGCTGGTGAATATGCTTTTGCAGTAAAGTCAGGGCGGCCATGCTGCGATGGCCAGCGATTTCATCATCCGGAATGATCGTAACGTCTACCAGCGGGAAAGCGTTGCTGTAGAGTTTGCCTGCCAGCTCGGGAGCGTCAAATTCATCCAGCCAACGAGTAGAGTACGGATACGGGCTGCGCTTACCCGTATAGAACAGCACCGGTATCACCAGTGGCAGTTTTTTATGCCCTGCCTCCAGGTGGCGCTGCATGGCGGCTACCGCATAGCGTATGAGGCGGAAAGCCATATGTTTGTCCGGCGTTGACTGGTGCTCGACCAGAACATGAATATAGCTGTCGCCGGCTGTAGTTTTCAGGCTATAGAGGACGTCGCTGAAATACTGGCGGAGATCATCCTCAACGAACGAGCCTGATTCCAGTTTCAGCGTGCTGAGATCGCAGACTGCTCGCAGCTCTGCAGGCAGGTGGATTTCCATGAAATCCCGGGCAATATCCGGTTGCGTCAGGAACTGCCTGAACGTGGCATCGTGAGGAGTGGGTGTGCTGTTTTTCTTCTTCATCTGCCCTGGCTCTGAAAAATGACCCGGAGATGTTATCACAGCCTAGAAAAAGCTAATATTGGCGGTGAACGGAATTGCCATTCCTTCAGGGGGCCGTTCCGGGGTGGTTCGGTCCCCTCCCTAAACCATCTTTACTCATCATCAATTACTGCCTTAGCAACTTTCTTCCCTCTCTCAGATATTCTAAAACCTCTTCTCTCCGTCCTTCTGCGGCAGCTGTATATAATGTCGCGATACCGCTGACAGCCTGATGGCGGGTTATACTGCCTTTACTGAAATCATCCAGAACAGTACAAAGGAATTCCTCCAACAACTCCCGTTCTCTTTGAGATATTCTTTCAGCCATATTCGCTCCATAAGCTTAATTGTTTGTTCTGAACCTAACGTGAATAAGTATCGTCAATCAGTATCCTGTTTATGATTGCCGTTACAGACTCTGATTACTGTCATCTTTGATACGCCAGCTAGCCGGGCTGTTTCACGCAGTGATTTTCCGTGGGCCAGACGCAGAGTGCGTATCAATTCATGTTTCTGCGCATCGGCCACCCTGCCTCGGTATTTTCCTTCAGCTTTCGCCTTACTGATACCCTCTGACTGACGGCGTCGACGGTCTTCGTAATCTTTTCGGGCAATAGCGGCGAGCATATCCAGCATCATGCCATTTACGGCCTTCAGCATGCTTCGGGTAAAGTCATCACTTACTGTGCTGGATAGCGCCAGATGGCTGGTCGGTAGATCAAGACTGACGATGGCCAGCTGCTTATCGGTAATTTGCTTTCTGAGTGTCTCCCAGCCTGCATCATCCAGGCGGGTAAGCCTGTCGACCTGTTCTATGAGAATCACATCACCAGGTTCCGCATCACCAAGAAGCCTGATCAGTTCAGGACGGTTCATTGTCGTACCGGAGACATTATCGATATACCAGCCAGCAATACGGTGGCCATTTTGGTTTGCAAATGCCTTCAGCGCATTTTTTGCGCGGCTGGCATCCTGCTCTGAAGTGGATGCCCGGAGGTAACCAAAAACGAACATATTTTGTCCTTCTGGTAACTTTTAAGTGGTCTTGCTTATAATGGTATCACTTATGTGGTAACAATAACATTCGCCAGTATTTTTTCGGGTGGTATATATAGAGCATACCTCAATGTGACATGCTGACGCGCCCGTCGGGCTTATCCAACCCTTCGCCTGCTCAGATGCAAGCTCTGAGCAGACTCACGGTTTGCGCTTTAGGTCAACAAAATTAAATACGATCACCAGAAATAGTTAAAATGTGATTTCGCATGCGAAATCTGTTGCATATCATTATTGATACTCTAATATTTCTCTGTATACTGTTTATGTCGTCCTTAAAGCACGACAACAAACGCAGAAGCAGATAGCTGCTTCTGCATCTGGCGAAACGCCTGACTCACAGGAGTGTGTATGAAATACCGCAATGAATTCTTTTTATTACTGAAATACTCTTTTAAGCCGTGCCGCCCCTTCTCAAACATTTCGCATGCGAAATCTTAAGGACTGTTACATGACACTGAAAATAGGACCTGTCGGCAAACTTATCGTTGTATGTAGTCAGAAGGGCGGAATCGTTAAATCGCAGTCATCCAGTGAAATCGCACATGACCTTCGTAAAGCTGGTTTCCGTGTGCTTGAAATTGATATGGACTGGACAACTGGTCTGACGGAGAGGGCTTTCCCTGACGGCTTACCTTATGAGATAGAACGCGAACCTTTAAGTAACAGTTTTACACCCGGTGAAGCGAATACATATCAGCTTTTCTTTTCTGAAACAGAGATTCGACCGATTGAGCTTCCTGGTGGGCGCTTTTTTATCGGTGCTACCAGTGAACTTAATGAAATTAACTACCGAAACAGCGACTGCATGTTCGACTTCAGGGACCGAATTGAAGAACTGAAGAAACAGTTTGATTTTATTATTGCTGATTCAGCGCCATCTTATTCAAATGTTATGATCGCAGCGCATATGTCAGCTGATTATCTTCTGATCCCTACCCTGCTGGAGAAGCAGGCCCGTAATGCAGTTGGTAAACAGCTTACTTATATGCAGAAAATTAAGCGGAACTACAATCCTTCGCTGCAGTTCATGGGAACTTATGTGACCCAAACGCAGGTGAAAAATTATAAAAAACCACTTAAAGAAGGATATCTGGGGCCTATTGATACACTGAATCTGAATCTCCTCATCGAGATCCTTCAGGGAAAAGGCTACTCTGAAGATTACATTCTCGCCTATATATCATTTGTACCTGCTGCTGCAAAAGAAGCGATCGAACTTGGTCTCTCCTTTGATGAATATGACCCCAAGAGTCTTCCTGCAATTCAGTATAAAGAACTTACCCGGAAAATTATTCTGCTCGCAGGAGGTAAGTAATGGCCAAGAAACCGTTTATGAGACGACTCCAGGCGCAGCAGGAAATGAAAAAAAAAGCATCTGTTGTTTCTGATATTGAACAGGTCATTGCAAATAAACAACCAGATGAGCAGAGCCATGATATAGCTGCGCACCAGATTATGGCGGATATTGCCCGCCCGGATATCGAACCTGATGGTCAGATAATACGCGTCGATATAAATCTGGTTTATGCTGAAGAACAAGTGCGACCTGAAGAAGACTTCGAGGAAGATATCATCGATGGTATGTCTGATACCTTCGAAACTATAGGGATGCTTACCCCGCCTCGTTGTTATCCTCGTGACAGACGTGGCTACCAGATATGGTTAGGCGAAACGCGTGTTCGCACAGCCCGTAAGCGTGGTGATACCCACATTGATATTTATGTGGGTAAACCACCACGGGAAAGAAAAGAACGCATCATCGGTCAGCTTATTGAAAACCTGCAGCAGTCTGGTTTGAAACCATTAGCGACTGCAAAATCGTTCTATGAGCTCAAGCATGAGTTCAATATGACGGGTGAGCAAATCGCAAAAACAATGGGTAAGCCTACCTCATTTGTCAGTAAACACCTTCGTCTCATTGATGCACCAGAAAATGTTACCGCCCTTCTCCGGGATAAAGTCACATCCGATGTCGATCTGGCATACACACTGATACAGGTAAATGAAAAGTCTCCTGAAGAGGCCGAGAAGCTTATCGCGGCTGCGCGAGAGTCTGGTATTTCACGTTCGCAGGTTAAAGCTGTTCTTGATGCAGTTAAGAACAAAAGCAAAGGTGAGATTTCGCATGCGAAATCTAAGGCTCAGAACAAAAAACCAACCAAGCCTTTGGGCAGCAATTCAGATGTAAAAACCTGGCAGGTTGTTGTCGAGATAGACGGTCAGCAAGGGGTAATAATGACTGACCGTGCGCCAGACAAAGCTGGGTATGTGTGGGTGAAAATGGACATTGGTGAGATTTCAGTTGAGGCTTCTGAACTACGCGTCAAAGGGATGCGCTCTCAGTGATGAAATCAACCCCGTTCACCGAAATGGCCACGGCATTCCGTGGCCAAATTGTCCGCCACTGGGCGCTTCGTTATCCCGGAACGCAATCCGAAGCAGCTGCCGCATTAACAGAAGCGGCTATCAATCTGGGATACGTTACAAGAAGCAGGCCCGTACCCGGCGCGGCGTTACTTTCATGGGCCTCTAACCCGGCTGAAACTCCGTTGTGGGCTGCTCAGACGGCATTAACATTGATGCTCAGCATCGGCTGGAAGCCCGAAAGTAACCAGGACTGGTGTGGTATGTCGGCGCTGATATTCAGAGCTAATCGTAAACTTCCACTTGAGCAGTTAGTCGCTTCCTTGCCTGATAGCATAGACAGGCAAACTGCTACCGGATGGTTCGTGGCAGCAATTGAAGAGGATGCCAGTTACCGTTACAACCGGAAATCCACATGACCTTTCAAGAGCTTGATGCTTGTATCGCAGGCTCTGGCAGACGTTCTATCGCTTCTGCATTAATCGCTTTTATTCTTGATGCGCTTGATGACGGACAGGATGGAGTTGATCTTGATACCTTCCAGAGCCACACGCGCTTCGTTCGTAATAATGTAACCACGGTAGCCAGTTACCTGCAGCTTCATGGAATTATCCATATACTGTATTACCGTGATGGTGCTGCAGAACGTCAGTATGAGTCCGTTAATAATTACGGGCGGTGGGCAAAGCAGCACTATCGTCCTTCTGAGGCTCTTATACAGCTGCATCGACGTGATTAAATCAAAAGATTTCGCATGCGAAATCTGTCTAACCTAAGGAATAAACTGAGTGCCGGGTTCAAAGAGAATTTGCAGGCAGTGTCTGAACGATGACCGTTATCTGAACAACATCATCGCAAGCGATCCTGATGCCTCAGAATCATGCGATTATTGTGACTCCGAAGAGATGACGATGTCGATGGAAACACTGGCTGAAAAGGTCGACTGGTTGATTGAAAATTATTATCGGGGCGGAGAATATAACCATTATCTGGAAGAGTATGAAGGTGAACCTCTCTTCTCTGTTCTGGAGCAGGAGGTTACAGACAATGATAATATCATCAATGACTTATCGGAACTGCTCGACGAGTTATGGTTTGACTTGAGCTCACATGAAAGAAAATATGGTGATGAGCCGCATTTTGTTGAAGCTGTAACCATCTCAGGAAATCTTTCCAGAAAATGGAATTCAATGGAAAGGAAACTTCGGGAGAGTAATCGATTTTTTAATATGGACGCGATGGCAACTTTCGAAGAGGTTTTTACTTACCTTCACGAAAATCATCCCTCAGCATTCATCGATTTTGAGCCTAACAAACCAATTTTCCGTGGTCGTATTTTTCAGTCAGAGGATGCACTTGAAATCGCATTACGTATGCCCGAGTCGAGTTTCGGTCCTCCTCCTCCTGAACTGACACCTTCCGGCAGAATGAATGCTAGAGGTATCTCAGTCTTTTATGGCGCTACGTCCAGAAAAAATGCCATATCCGAAGTGCGGCCACCTGTAGGTAGTTATGTTGCTGTTGCTGAGTTCACTTTGTTGCGGACAGTCAGATTACTCGACCTCTCCAGTCTGAAAGGGCTGGCTGTTAACGGATTTAGCCGCTTTGATCCGGAGTATCTACTTCGATATGAACGCAGTAGTTTTATTCAGAATCTCTCCAGAAAACTTGTTATGCCGGTTGTTCCTGAGCTTGAAGAAACAAATTACTTGTTGACGCAAGCTATCGCTGATTATCTCTCAACATTTGAGCGTTGCGAACTCGATGGGATACTGTTTACTTCCGCGCAAAAGCCAAAGGAAAGCACGGACCCTTCTGTCATGAATATTATCCTGTTTCATAAATCGTCTGGGGTACTGAATGCAGACCGAAGGTCCCGGGAAGCTGAAGTAAATATGTATCAGCACGATGAGGATATTTCATACTTTGACCCAGAGATAAGGACGACTCCCGATGATTTCCGTCGTGAATTTAAGGTGCTATCACGTAAGAAAAATAGGGAGGATGTACTTGAGCTAAAACTCGATGGCATAGAAGTTCATAAAATAGAGGGTGTTGATTACTCCACATCAGAAACAACAGTCACGCACTATTTAACGGAAGGCCGCACAAAAGAAGTGATTTCGCATGCGAAATCTGGCTATTCGGATGACGAATTCTGACGGGTAGATGTAACCCAGATTTCGCATGCGAAATCTTTCGGTGGCAGATCATCTTATCATTGCCACCGGAAGATCATTCCAGCGCGTTGTGTACGCAGGGGAAAGCATTTCTCGTTTCATCTGCCAGTCAGGCGCAATCCCACGTCCCGCAAACCACACTTTCCCCAGACCGGAATGGTTAATACCATCCAGTACTTGCATCAGCTGCTCGCTCCGTTCCCGCGGCTGTACTTCATCAAACAAATTCAGCTGCGATACCCCGGTTGGCGTGAAATCGTTCAGCATACAGCCTGCCTTTGCGTAACGGTGACCATCCAGCCAGACCCTGTCCAGAGCTCTGACGGCAGCGGCAATGATGTCCCGTGTGTCCTGCGTGGGGATGAGTAGTTTTTCACTGGCCAGATTACCATAGTAGGGCTCATTTACGGCGAACGGCGATGTTTTCACAAACACGGCAATATGCCTGCAGAACTGACGCTCGCCGCGCAGCTTTTCAGCTGCACGCTCAGCGTACTGACAGACTGCCTGTCGCATGGCTTCATACGTCGTGACACGCTCCCCAAAGCTCCTGCTGCAGACTATCTGCTGTTTGGGGGGAGGTGCTTCCTCCAGGGAAATACAGCTTTCTCCATTGAGTTCCCGGACCGTTCTCTCCAGAACTACATTGAAGTTTTTCCTGATAAATACAGGGTTCGCGCGCGCCAGCTGCAGTGCAGTTGTTATCCCCATTGTGTTCAGCTTCTTTGAGATCCTGCGGCCAACCCCCCAGATTTCCTCCACCGGCTGCAGTGACAGCAGTTTTTCCGTACGGCGGATATTGCCTGGCGTTAACGCCAGCACGCCACCAAACTGTGGCCACTCTTTCGACGTCCATTGTGCGCTTTTAGCCAGCGTTTTGGTCGGTCCCATTCCGACGCCGAGGGTCAGCCCTGTGCCGGAACGAACGTGCTCACGCAGCTGCCGGCCGAAATCCTCGAAATCGATGCAGCTGTCTATACCGCGAATGTCCAGAAACATCTCATCAATGGAGTACTGCTCAACGCGTGGCGCCAGCTCTTCCAGGTGAACCATGACCCTGTTCGACATCGATGCGTAGAGAGCATAATTACTGGAGAACGCGATAACCGGCTCCGGAAATTTCATCGACCTCAGCTGAAACCACGGTACCCCCATTTTGATGCCCAGCCGCTTCGCTTCAGGACTTCTCGCAATGACGCAGCCATCGTTATTTGAGAGAACGACGACAGGTTTGTTTCGCAGGTCAGGGCGAAAAACCTTTTCGCAGCTGGCATAGAACGAATTCACGTCAGCAAGCGCGTACATCAGTCCATGCCCCGTGTTTTGTGTATGAAGGCTGTCACCACCCCAAAAATCTGCAGGTCTTCCGGATAGAGAGTGGGATAGGCCGGGTTCATCGGCAGCAGGGCGATACGGGGTGTCAGCTGCAGGCGTTTAACCGTGAATTCGCCATCAGTCTCCGCGATGACAATGTCACCCTGCAGCGGCTTTTCGGCTTTGTCGACCACCATCAGGTCGCCGGAATGCAGGCCCATCTCTTTCATCGAATCCCCGATAGCCCTGACGAAGAACGTTGCAGCCGGACGCCGGATGCAATAGGCATTCAGGTCCAGTTCCTCCTCCGTGTAATCGGCGGCCGGCGACGGAAAACCCGCCGGGCAACGTTCGGTGAACAGCGGGGCACTGGACGGCACCGGCTCCTGTTCGGGAGCGACAAAAAGTAACATGGCATACCTCTTAAAATACCTGTTTTTATATACAGTATTATTTAAGATATTTCCCGTCCTGCAAGAAGAATTTTACCTGCTCCTGCCAGGTCATTGTTCTGGCGGATAAAACAGGCTCAAGGTTATCCACAGAAACGGTGCATAACCCTGTGAGTGGATACCGGGTATCTCACCGTCTGCTAAGCCTGTGGCTCTATCAGTTCCCTGCTCTGGTTCCGGGGATTGCCAACAGCCCGGCTGACGGGGTGCCATGTGAAATCTTCGGCGGAAAGACTGCCCTCACGGGCAATGTCTTCCGCCTCTTTACTGGTTGTGTTTTCGCTGAGCCATTTACGGGCGGCAGCCGGTGAGTACACGAGCGGCCGCCGATCGTGAATGTCCAGCAGTCCCTCATCCGCAGCTGCCGTGACGATCAGGAATCCTTCCTGGTCATTGCCGTTCTCAAAAGGTGGTTTCCCGATGGCTGCGAGCAGGAGCGGATTTCCGTCCTTACGGTAAATGAAAAACGGCTGTTTCACGCCGTTTTGCTGTTTCCACTCGAACCAGCCGTCGGCAAAGACAATGGTCCGTCCGTGCTCCCAGAGTGGCCTGAACATCCGGCTGCTGGCCGCAGTTTCACTTCTGGCGTTGATGAGAGCGGGCTTGTTCCACCACTCCGGGGCATAACCCCAGTGAACAGGATCGAGATGCAACTGCGAGCGGCGTTCACTCAGCAGCAATACCTGGGTTCCGGGCGCAACGTTGTAGCGGCCGACGGGCTCCGGATCATACGGTATATTCCGTTCTGCTTCTTCTCCGAGAAAGGACAGGTACTCCTCGCGGGAGTTGTATTGCGTAAACCGACCGCACATTAGCGTTGCTCCGGTGAAGATTTCGCATGCGAAATCTTTGTTTTCTTCAGTTCTGAACATAGGCCGTATTTGAGGTTCCTGCCATCCTGTGGCCGCCGTGCCGCTACTGTAGCCGGGCCGCTTCGAATGCAAGGGTTCGCTCCGCCGGTGTCCTCACCCGGTCGCAGTTAATTTCAAAGGCATTACCCGCTGTCTTCCCGTCGTTTTCCGTCTCAATTTTCGCCGTCAAACCGTCCAGCCAGCGTGGGCTTTTTCACTGCGCTGCGGCTTGCGGCACCGCCCCTGCATTCTCCGCTTTTCGCCCGGCTGTCGTATCGGCACGGCGTAACTGGCGCCGCATTTGAGAAAGGAGAACTACCATGTCCCGATTTATCCAGGGTAATTGCGTCCATATCATGTCCGGCTTTCCGGATAATGCTGTCGATTTCATTCTCACCGACCCGCCATATCTCGTCGGTTTTCGTGACCGTCAGGGGCGTACCATCGCCGGCGATAAAACCGATGAATGGCTGCAACCCGCCTGCCATGAGATGTATCGCGTGCTGAAAAAAGACACGCTGATGGTGAGCTTCTACGGCTGGAACCGCGTCGATCGCTTTATGGCTGCCTGGAAAAATGCGGGATTCAGCGTTGTCGGCCACCTGGTGTTTACCAAAACCTACACATCGAAGGCCGCATACGTGGGCTATCGCCACGAATGCGCCTACATCCTTGCAAAAGGCCGTCCACGTCTGCCACAAAACCCGCTGACGGACGTGCTGGGCTGGAAATACAGCGGCAACCGGCACCACCCGACAGAAAAACCCGTAACCAGCCTGCAACCGCTGATCGAGTCCTTCACACATCCCGGCGCGATTGTGCTCGACCCCTTTGCCGGCAGTGGCTCCACCTGCGTGGCCGCCCTCCGGGCTGGCCGTCGTTACATCGGTATTGAATTGCTGGAGCAGTATCACCGGGCCGGACAGCAACGTCTGGCCGCCGTCCGGCGTGCCATGCAGTACCCGGCCGCTAACGACGAGTTCCCGGAGGCCGCGTAATGAACTATGTAGGACACGAAAAACTCCGCGCAGAAGTGGCGGAAGTCGCCAACAGCATGTGTGACCTGCGTGCGGCGCTGAATGGTATGGAGCACCGCTATCGCTTTGATTCCGATGTGCTGGCCGAACGCCTGACCCGTCAGACCCTTTTTCGCATCAATGCCCTGTTTATGGCGGCATACAACGAAATTCTTGAGCTGGATGCCTGCTTTAAGGACTAAGGATAAAAACATGTACGGAACCTGTGAAACCCTCTGCCGGTTGTTGCGTGAGCAGTATCCCGCAGAAACCCCGCTGAACCTCATTATCTGGTCCCCGGCGGATATCGAAGCACTGGCCGACGGAATGGAATATGCCGTTTCGGAGCAGGACACAAGGGCGGTACTGGCGCGTATGGACGCCATTCCGGAGGAACAACGGCTTGAGTCGGGCGTGTCTGCCGGTGCGGTGATGGATCTTATTGAACAGGTGAAAGAGGCAGTTCCGGCGGTGATGGTGCCGACGGACCTGCTTGAAACCCTGCTGACCACTGCCGAACAGGCGTTATGGCACAGGGAATGGACCGCCCGTGACAGCAATCATCCGGTCCCGGAAAGCGTTACCCGTCGCCTGGCTGATGCGGCGAAAGTTCGCGCCTTACTGAAAAAATGAAATCAACACGCCGCCCGGGCGGCGTGTACTGACCCCGTTCAGAGGAACCCATTATGCAGGAAACCACCACGTTAAACGCCCTTGTTATGCGCCGTGCGCGCGATTTGATTGCTGATTATGGATGGCCTGACCATACCGATGTTGATCAGCGTGATCCGGTCAATAAACCGGGCTGGATAAGCATTTATGTCCGTCTGGATGCGGCAAATATTGTTCAACTGCTTCCTTTGCTTTGTACCGGTGACGTACCCGCAGAGCTGCAAAGAGCCATGACAAAAATAGCCGGGACGCCAGCGCAGATTATTTTATCCGGCAGCCGCTATGCTGACGCGCCGCAGCTTCCGGAGGACGGAACACAGATAGCTTTCCCCTGGGCCGGGGAATGGCTGACGGAGCCGGAGATTCAGGCTGTAACGGATTGCCTGTCCCGCGCCGTGCGGGATGTATCCCGGCAGGTATGGGAGGATGCGCGCCGGATAAAGGCGGCACTGAACACGCGCGGGGAAACGCTGTTTTATCGCCAGACCCGAAATTTCCGTCTGGTTGTGAAGGAAAATGATATGCCCTGCTGGCTGGACGATGATGACAATTTGCCGGTGGTGCTCGATGCCATCCTGAACAAAGGGGCACGCTACAGTAGCGTCGAGTTCTTTGTTATCAGCGACAAAGTGGATCAAATCCTGGCATGTGGCCAGATGTGCGATGTGCTGCGTATTCCGGGCGAGCCTCCGCGCCGGTGGATGGATTTAACCCTTTTACATGAGGTCATGGCAGAAGCGCGTGCAGAAATCAGTCTTGTCCGCAATGCCCTGTCAGCAATACGGCCAGTGTAGCGAACAGCAGGGGGCGGCGGCCCCCTGAATCTGGCACGAAGGATAAGGATGTCGCCGGCTCCGCTTTTACGGCTCTTCCTCCACGTTGTTCCGGCTTCGCGGTGAGTAACGTCCCGTGCGGCCTGCGGCAAACGCCGTGCCTCTACTATAGCCGGGCCGCGGCTGATGCAAGGGAAGCGTAAACGCCGTCACCTTCACCCGGTCGCAGTGTATTTCAAAGGCATTATCCGCCGTCTTCCCGTCGTTTTCCGGCTCATTTTTCGCCGTCAAACCGTCCAGCCTGCTCCTGCTTTTTTACTGCGCTGCGGCTTCGGTGACGCCCTTGCATCCTCCGCTTTTCGCCCGGCTGTCGTGTCGGCACGGCGTAAGCCGGAACTCAGACGACATCGACTAGGGAGGATTTTTTATGAGCACTACGACCACCACACCCGCTGTTTACGTGGGCACGTATCACAAATACAACTGCGGCAGCATTTTCGGCAAATGGTTTGAACTGACGGAGTTTGACGGCAGGGAGGATTTTTACGAGGCCTGTCAGGCGCTGCATGCCGATGAATGGGATGCCGAGTTTATGTTTCAGGACTGGGAAGGCATTCCGTCGCAGTTCGTCTCTGAATGCTCCATTGACTGGGATTTTATCGCCGCTTACAAACGCGCCGAAGAAGAGGGCAGGGAAGCCGCTTTTATCGCCTGGGCGGAGTATACCGGCGAATGTGACTATGACGCGTTTGATGATGCGTACCGCGGCGAGGCGGAAAGCGAGGAAGACTATGCGCGGGAGATGGTGGAGGACAACGGCCTGTTAAATGAGGTGCCGGAGCCGTTGCGCAGCTATTTCGATTTTGAAGCCTGGGCGCGTGACCTGTTCAGCAGCGGCTATGTGTTCCATGACGGCTATGTCTTCAGCAACTGATTAATGTCCGGCGGGGAAACCCGCCGGTTAAGGAGAAAACGTATGAAACTTGCACCACAAAGCCGTGAGATCCTGCGACAGTACAAAGCCCTGATTAATGCCCGCCGACGTGATGCCGGTCAGCGGGAACTGACCACCGCGCAGGTGATGGATGAAATCTGCGAATACATGACCTGTCAGTGTGCCGTGTACATCGGCGGTCATTTCATCTTACAGGGTGGAAAAGGCCAGTAAGTATGATGGCAGGCGTCCGGGCCGGAGGGCGCCTGTCAGCCCGCGCGAAAACCCGGGCAGGCTGCGCCTGCCGGAGAGAAACTTCGCCGCGCCTCCGGCGCCGCGCACTCTCCTCTCCATTGTCAGTCGCTGAAGCCCTGGAATGCGCGTATTATCCGGGATATCTTCCTGTAAAGCAGACCGGTGATGCATATGTCAAAGTGGAATATCGCCTCTTTCTCAAAAGAAGAGCAGGATAAGGTCTCGGTCGATAAAGCCGCCGCTGCCGTTGCCTGGCAGGAACGGATGAACAAGCCTGTGGTGCCTGAGATTGTTGAACGGGAACAGCCTGAACATCTTCGCCAGTATTTCCGTGAACGGCTTGACGTTCATCGGCAGAACAGTCAGCAGCTGCCGCGCGCAAATGCGCCCGAATATAATAAACCCGGAGATGAGCAGCAGAAGTGATCCGTATAGCCAGAGTGTCCAGGGAGGAAATTTTATGCGTATGTCTCTGATGTTTGCAGCCGTGACGCTTTTAACCGGTATTAACCTGTTGTTTATTCCGTTTCAGCCTGTACCGGCTCTGTGGGGGGGAATCCTGGCCGTTGCTTTTATCCTGATTAATGTCGCGGCGGATAAACTGCGTCTCTGGAGTGGCGTTGCATGGATTATCGTTGCCGGCATCATCATAACGTTGATGCTGAAGGGGAAGGAGCCGGGTGACGAATTCAGAGTGCTGATCACCGTTTTTGCTTTCCTGGCTTCGGCCTGGTACAGCATTGTGCAGTACAGAAAAGAAAAGCATTTTCGCTCCTGATGTTCCCGGCAGGTATTAAGCCGGATAATTGTCAGCCATCTCGTGACTGCTCCCCGCCCTGTTGGCGAGGTTTCCCACTAAGCCGCATGTAATCCATTCTTATCCTCCCGTTCCCGTTTTCACTACGGGCGACTTCCCTGACGGGAACCGGGGCTGTCATGCTTCGCACCGAGCCAGCTGCGCTGTCTCTGCCCGGCCCCTTCGGGGCAGCGGGTTTCCATCCCAGGCTGTCGCAACGTCAACGGCAGGCTTGCTGCGACCGTTCCGGTCACGCCGCCCTTTTTACGCGCCGTATCCTGCGCTTTCTGCATCCCGGCAAACTGACGCCGGGCTGTAAGGCGCAACGCCGTTTCGCGCCCGCGCTTTCCGTCGTTGCGGCGGGTTCCTGCTCATTCCTTGCCTGGTTTTTCACCCTTTTGAGTCCTTTCGCCGGGGCTGAGACAAGCACAGTCGCTGTCAGCTGTCCAGGGTAAATGGCACGCGGTAAACCGCGCCCTGGACATCCGCCATCGCCCGCGCTGGTTTACGCCCTTGCGGCGAACGGCTCTCAAACGGGTGAAGGTAACAACCAGCGGGCGCGTTCAGCAGGTCCCCGCAAAACGTCAAAACCGCGGCCCCGGCAACTCAACGGGTGATGGTTTTTAAAAGCAAAACAAACGGAAGGAGATTCATCATGACAGTACGCGGCATCAACAAAGTCATCATCGTGGGTAATCTGGGCCAGGACCCGGAAGTTCGTTATATGCCCAATGGCGGCGCGGTCGCTAATCTCAGCCTCGCCACTTCGGAGTCCTGGCGCGATAAACAGACCGGAGAGATGCGCGAAAACACCGAATGGCATCGCGTGGTGCTGTTTGGCAAGCTCGCGGAAGTGGCCAGCGAGTATCTGCGCAAGGGCGCTCAGGTGTACGTCGAAGGGCAGTTACGTACCCGCAACTGGCAGGACGACAGCGGCGTAACGCGCTATGTCACTGAAATCGTTGTCGGACAGAACGGCACCATGCAGATGCTGGGCGGTCGTCGTGACGGCGGTCAGCCACAGAACACTGCTCCGCAGCAACCCGCACAACCGCAGAGTCCTGCCGCTCCGGCACAACCTGCTGGCTCCCCTGAAAAATCCCCGAAAAAAGGCGGCAGAAAACCCCGTCAGAGCGCCGCACCGTCTCAGCAGGTGCCGCAGCCGTTACCGGACGATTATCCGCCGATGGATGATGATGCCCCGTTTTGACCTGCATGATGAAAACGCCCCGCAACCTGCGGGGCAGGAAAAGGAGAAAGACATGACCAGCAGCGTTATACCGCCCCTTCAGTCACTGCCAGATGGCACATTCACTCGCGAACAGGCTAAAGCGGTCGTAGCTCAGTATCAGAATGTCGCGATTGAAGACGATCAGGGAACGCACTTTCGCCTGGTGGTTCGTCAGAACGGCGAAATGGTATGGCGGGTATGGAATTTTGAGCCGGGTGGTGAGTACCTGATGAACCGTTATATCCGGGACTACGGCATCCGTAAACAGCAGTAAAAAGGTGCCCTGCCGGAGCAGCAACTCCGCAGGGCCGGACAATCATCAATATCCAGTGAGGTATCAACTATGTCAGTAACCGAGTCTAAAGCAAAAACCCCCGCGAAAACCAGCAAAAAAGCAGTTAAACCTGCCGAAGCCGCAGCCCTTAAGGCGGCGCTTGAGGCTGCTCAGATTGAAATGGTGCCGCTGTCGGCGCTCGTCAAATCCCCGCTGAACGTCCGTATTATTCCGTACCCGGTTGAGAGTGTCAGGGAAATGGCAGACTCCATTATCGCGGTCGGCCTGATCCAGAATCTGGTGGTTCACTCGCTGCCTGATGGCCTGTCAGGCGTTGCTGCGGGCGGTCGTCGTCTTGCTGCCCTGCAACTGTTGCTCAGTGAACAGCGCATCGATGCCGGGTATCTCGTTGTCGTCAAGCGCGTCAGCGACGACCTGGCTGTGGTCGCCTCAATGGTGGAGAACAACCAGAGGGCGGCGATGCATCCGGCAGAACAAATCAGCGGGTTCCGCACGTTGTCTGAGCAGGGTAAGACCCCGGCGCAGATTGGTGACCAGCTGGGGTACAGCTCGCGCCACGTCCAGCGCATGCTGAAGCTGGCGAACCTTGCCCCGGAACTTCTCTCCCTGCTGGCAGAGAACAAGCTCGACGTGGATCAGTGTCAGGCGCTGAGTCTGGAGAACGATCCGGTGCGTCAGGTGGAGATTTACGAGCGCGTGAAGGCGCAGCACAGCTATGCCCCCGCGCACATGCTTAAACGCGCTATCACTGATACCGAAATCGGTGTGAACCACTCCCGCTTCGTGTTTATCGGGCGTGAGATGTATGAGTCTGCAGGTGGCGTGGTGCGTGAGGATTTGTTCAGCGCCCAGGAGGGTGATGGTACGGCAGATGGTGTGCTGGTCGAACGACTGGTGCAGGAGAAGCTTGAGTCCGCCGCACTGGCAATCGAACTGCAGGAAGGATGGTCATGGTCACTGTCCCGGGAGGGCGCGGTCAGAAACTACGGTGACGACCGCGAACATTATCTGCTGTTACCAGAGCCGGAGGCACAGTACACCACTGACGAGCAGCAGCGTCTCGATGAACTGTACGCCACTCAGGAGACCACTGAAACGTTTGAAGATGAAGCCGCGATTCAGGTACTGATTGACGAAATTGAAAATGCGGCATCGATCCGGGCGTGGACACCGGAGCAGAAAGCAGCCTGTGGCGTGGTGGTCAGCCTGTATGACGGTGAGCTTTGTGTCCAGCGAGGGGTGCAGAAGAAGCCTCAGAACGAGGCGAAAGAAGGGCAGGGAGAGAATGGCAGCAGCGGCTCCCTGCATGTGGTCAGCAGCAAGCCGGATGTGACGGAGGGGATCAGCGCCCCGTTGCTCAAAAAAATGTCTTCAGAAAGAACGCTGGCAGTGCAGGCCGCCCTTGTACAGCAGCCCGAAAAAGCGGTGGCCCTGATGGTATGGCGGCTGTGCAGTTGTGTTTTCGATTACTGCAATACCACCCGTCATCCGTTCGTGATGCGTCTTGAGGTGCATCACAGTGGGCTGACCAGCGAAGCGCCGACCGGAAAGAGTGGTCAGGCATGGCTGAGTCTGATGCAGGAGAAAGCCCGTCTGGAGGCGCTGTTACCGGATGGCTGGAAGAAGGATTTCACCACCTTCTTTACGCTCGACGGACAGACTTTGATGAGCCTGATGGTGTTCTGCACGGCCTGTTCGGTGGACGGGGTGCAGACCCGGACAATGGGACATACCACACAGAGCGACCTCGATGGCGTGGAAACGGCGCTCGGGTTCCACCTGCGCGACTGGTGGCAGCCAACGGCAGAAAACTTCCTCGGTCTGCTCAGTAAGAACCAGATTGTGGAGGCGCTGAAAGATGCCGGACAGTCAGGCGCTGCGTCAGATGCCGGGAACATGAAGAAGGGAGATGCCGCCAGCCATGCTGAACAATGGCTCTCCGGTACGCGCTGGGTTCCTGCCTGGATGCGGTCACCTGATGCGCAACCTGACGCCGCTGAGGGTGAGGCGACAGACTCTGATGACCATACGGCACACGCAGCCTGATAACGGAAACGCCGCCCCACGGGGCGGCGATAAGGAGACCATTATGCGAAACATTATTACTCCCGACGTACTGAAAACCATGATCCCCCAGGAATTTGAAGACTGGCGCGAAGCGGGTGAAGATTTGCGCCGCGAACTGACCCATGCTGTCATGCGCGATCTGACCTGCCCGGCTGACTGGGACATGAATGGTGAATACCGGAGTGAGTTCGGTGGCTTTTTTCCGGTACAGATTCGCTTCACGCCATCACACGGCAACTTCCATATCGCCGTATGCAGTCCCGGCGACATCACCCCGTCATGGATGGTGGTGTTCATTCCAGCCAGCGGTCGCCCGTTTTCTGTTATCAGCACCCTGCCTGCATATTCGCCGGAGATTATTTCTCACACACTCAGTCTGACAGCGCGCCTCGATGCCGATGGCTACAGTCAGGCCAGCATTATCAGTGTCCTGGCGATGGAGGGTGCACAATGATCCCGGCGAGTTTGTCACTGGTACCCCTGAGTCATGAGCGTCGTGCTGCAATGCAGGCCATCGCAGAAGTGGAGAAGAAATATGAGCGTGGCGTTCATATTGCTGAGTTTGCCTACGCCCATGCCTTCTTCCGCATCCTGAACGGCAGCAAACGTGTCACCGTAAAAGATATCGGCTGGTTTTCTCCGGGGATGACAGCACAGAACCTGCGGGGGAAAAAGCAGGACTGGCTGGCAGCGATTGATCGGCTGATTGAAAGCCGTGGCGCATGTTGCTGGTTACCCCTGTCGGTGTCGGACGGCTGGCGACTGTTCCCGGAAACGAAGTTTCAGACGTCAGAGCGTCGGCGCAGGCAAAGTGAACTGAGCGCCGAAAAATACACCCGCCAGCGCCGAAAAGAGGCGTGCCAGCGCGAAACCGCGTATCAGGCGCTGGCGGGGCAGGCGGAAATTGAGCTGGCTTTTCATACCCCGGAAACAGTCAGCAGCTGGAGCGCACGCTGGTCGGGTACTGAACTGCGCCAGTACGACCTGGAGGAAATGTTCTGGCGCTGGAGCGAGCGTTTTCCGTCGCTGGCACCAATGGAACGCTGGATGATGGCGAACCAGCCCTTCTGGAGTGTGATGGTTGAGTCTGATGCTCTCGCTAAAGAAAGCCCGGAACCGGTCAGACAACTGGAGCGATGGATGGTACCCAACAAGCTGATACACCGGAGCCAGGCATGAAGTGGCGTTACTCGTTGCGCTGGAGACTGCCCCGGACACCATGTCCCGGACCGCAGGAACTGGTGTCAGAAGTGGTGGAGGCCGGGAAGCCCGCTCCTGAATCGGTGATGGCTCGCTGGGTGGCGGGCGCAGGGTATGCGGTGTGTGTCGATTTTCTGGATGAAAGGCAGATAAGACGCTGGAGTGATGAACGAAAAGCGGCTGCCCGCAGGCGAAATCTGGAACGTCGCGTGAACCGGATTGCGCCATTGTTTGCTGATGAATTTATCAGGCGTGAACTGGATGCTCGCCCGGCATATTTTCAGGGAAAAACCATGAATATGCCTCCCAAAGGAGGGGAGTCATGCTGAAGGTTATGAGCCGTATGGTCAGACAACGGATTTACATCTGTTAAAACACTTTTGGTAAGGAAAGACTATGACTCACGTATTTGTTTATCTCGTTATAGCTTCATCTGTACACGGTGGCAGCAGCTGGAACGTAACCCCTATGCCTAATATGGATGTTTGCAATCAGTTCAGCGAAAGTATTACTAAACCCCGGGGATTTGACTTTAATTTCCCTCGGGCAAGCCTGGTTCGCTGTGTTGAGGTAAAGACTGATAAGCCTGTTAATCCGTAATATCACATGAATGATCGATATATTTACTTCACGATATATGGTCAGCAGGGGACAAGAGGGAGCTTAAAAGAGGCAATTTTTATATGAGATACTGGATACTGGTTGTTCTGCTAAATGGATTGTTTGCGCTGGTCATGCACTTTGCCGCGCCGGAATTGTTCGGAAGCACTGAGCATTATGTCGGCGCTGGGATCTGTGCTCTGATAGCGATAGTTATTACCTGGCGAGATCCTCCAGGGATGCTGGACAACGCGCTCTTGTTTCTCTTTAAGTGGGGAATTGTGGCTTCTGGACTGGCGTTTTCTGTCTGGGGCATCGGATACAAGCTGGAATTCTGGGGGGAACATAACCCCGATGAAGTTTTCAGCGGCGCATTCGACACCATCCTGCCGAATCTGGCGGTGTTGAGCGGTGTTCTGGTTCTGGTCAGTGGCTGGGTCTTCTGGAGGCGAAGGTAACGAAGAATACGCCAGCGTGAGGACAGGAAAGTAAAAAGAGCGGTTATGCCTGCGGTATAGCTGCTCTTTTTTATGCCCCTTACGCTTTGTAATACCCTGCTGTGAATTTCCTCTGAAGAACGGATGCTGCGAATTATGGTGGCAGTTGTCTGTATCCTCTTTTCAAATTTGCCTGCTGTCGGACGGGGCACTGGCCATGACTGCGGACGACTTCCCTGACGGGAACCGGGGCTGTCGTAAACGGAGCCGGTAAACCGTCTCCGCCCTGACGGGCTTCCATCCCACTGTCGCAACGTCAACACCTGCTCGCAGTGACCGTTCCGGTCACGCCGCTTTCACCATGCCGGTGATAAAGCCGCCGGCATTCAGGTGACGCCACGTCGTTCCGCCGTGTCGGGTGTGTTCATCCTCTTCTCATACCTCTGGTGAGCCATCTCGCGTCCGTTCCCGGGCGGAGGGCTGGTCGTAGCACCGTCGCGTCGTCATCCAAGGGGTGAAATGAACTCCGCCAAAAAGTTTTTGCGAAGGGATGCAAAAACTTTTTGTCTCCGCCCCTTTCCTTCCTCCTTGCGACGTTGCTCCTTTGCCCTTTGCCGCCAGGGAACTCACCGAGAGATGGATTAACCACCAGATAAGAGGAAAAGCAGGATGAACACACAGAACGTCAACGTCAAAACCGCCACCAAAGAATCTTCCGAAAGATGGGTTATGTCCGGCGCTGAACCTATTGCTGCAAAGGTACTGGCATTCCACGGACAGGACGCCAGCTATGCATTTAACGTCCTGGCTGATTTGAAGGCAGTTGGTGCGTCATATGCACGGCGGAACATTATCGCAGATATGTTCCAGCGTTTAGGTGTGAATTAACCCACTGAAGGAGAACTGTTATGAACCGTAGAAATATGAATCTGCGTACTGATGGTTTTGTTCGCAATATCTATTCCCGTAACGCGTTCGACGTTATTCGCGCAGATGTGGTGTTGGCTGGCATGGAAAAACAGGCCAATCGTGGATGTGGCCTGCATTACGAGATTTATGAGTCCCGTCTGTTAGGTATGGCCATGAATTACCTGGCAGAACTGCCACTGAAAGACCGTCCTGTATTTATCGGCACAGCGGCGAAAAGAGGCTACATGCTGACACTGGCAGAGGAAGAACGCGCACAGGGTGAATGTGACGATCTGATGAACGAACTGGCGGCAGATTACTGATCCATGAATCGGGGGCAGCGGTGTGCTGGCCCTTTTTAACAGAAGGAGAACAACATGCATTTACACCTGACTGAATCTTCCGCTGTGCCGGGGATGCAGACCACCGCTGAGGCTGAGCGGGCCTACTGGCTGAGCCGTGAACAGGCGGCGGTGAAAGCCCCTGCTGAAATCGACGTACACGCTTTCCATGATGCGCTGGGGCTGATGTATCCGATGAACTGGCGAAGCAGTGAGAACGGTGAGTGCGAAACCTTCATGCTGGCAGAAATGATCTGCGGCAACGTGACCGAAATTTATGCACGAATCGGTATCCGTTATTACCGGATGCGTGACTACAGCAACCTTGACCACGCGGAAATTCTGGCCCGCGTTAAGGAGGTATCAGACAAGAGCCAGAAATGAAAAAAGCAGGCATAAGCCTGCTCATTCCACGCCGGATGACACACCCGCAAAAGTTTGCATCCGGCATACGCAAAATCAACATGGAGATTAAACCATGCAATTTGACCCGCAAATCGTCGCACAGGCGAACGCATTTGTAAATGCCCTGCGCAGTGGTAAACGCGCCCGTGTTCCGGCCTTAAAACTGGAGTACTGGCAGCAGTTCATGACAGTGGTATACGCTGGCCTCGGCCTCGCGTGATGTGAAACCTGCCGTCCCTTCGGGGACGGCATTACAGGAGATTTTCATGTCACAACTGAATTTTGTCGATGTCTTTGATATGGCCAGAGAGAGCGCTGGCGGTTGTTGTGTCACTCAGGATGCGCAGGCGGGTAACGGGTATTTCCCGTCTGTTCACAGGCTGATGAGTGCACAGTACAGCCGGAGCCGCTTTATCAGCGTGTTCAGGTCCACAGGCTGCCATCTTCGGCGCTGGGAAGTGTTCAGCGATTTTCTGGCGCTGGCAGCCAGTGAGCTGGATATGGCCCGGATAAGAACGCCGGAGAGTATGGCGCACTGTCGGAAAATTTGCGATCGCTACACCACCGCCGATATTGAGAACATGAACGAAATGTTCAGCCTGATGGTGTGTGCGCTGGAGGCAAAATTTCATGATTTTCTCGGCGCGATTTTCATGGAGCTTGAACTCGGAGATAATTTTCGCGGGCAGTATTTTACCCCCTATTCCGTACAGTGCCTGATGGCGCGCCTGCTGATGCCGGGAATTCAGGACACCATCCGGCGGGAAGGAATAGTGACAGTCAGTGACCCCGCCAGTGGTGCGGCGGGAATGCTGATTGCTTATGCCGAGTGTCTGCTTGAAGCAGATATCAATCCTTCCTGGCACATGTTCGGCAGTTGCATCGATATTGATCCTGTGGCGGCTGATATGGCTTTTATCCAGTTGTCACTGCTGGGTATTGCTGCGGAAGTGGTGACGGGTAACACACTCACTATGCAGTTTAACCGGGTGCGGTATACGCCAGTGTATTACTTCAACGACTTTGAAAAACGTCTGACGGACCTGAACCGACACAGGGTTATGCTGGCATTTATGCGCGGACTATCGGATGCCGCGTAAGTAACCAGAAGGGCAGGGGATAATCTGCCCGACTGCTGTTAAAGGCCGCGCGCCTGCGGCGCAGAGTAATACCTGCTGCGCTACGCGCCGCACATATTACTCAGGCGCGTAATTGTCATATTATTATTTATTCCTGCCTGTCACCTCTCATCCGGAATTATTCTGTTTGTCTCTTTTGGTATTTATTCATTGTATATAAAATAATAAATATCAAACCGGGCGACTTCCCTGACGGGAACCGGGGCTGTCATGCTTCGCACCGAGCCAGCTGCGCTGTCTCTGCCCGGCCCCTGCGGGGCAGCGGGTTTCCATCCCAGGCTGTCGCAACATCAAAATTCCGCTTGCTGCATCCTTTAAGGATGCGCCGCCTGAACCGTGGCGGTAATAAATTCCCGCCACTTTAATGGCCGGAACGGTAATTCGTCTCGCGCCGATTTTCCGTTCCGGATTGTGTGCATTCTCCCTGAGTATATATCGCCCGATTTCATCAATTCGCGGAGGGCTGCTTTTAGCATCAGTCAGGAATAAATAAAAGGGTATATAAACGCTGCGCGCCCTTTTATTTATTCCTGGCAGCTGCTCATTGCCCTTTGCCGCTCAGTGATGAAGTCGAACGATTTAATAAATCCATAAGGAGAAAACCAGAATGCACACAATTAACGTCAAAACCGCCACTCGTGAATCAGCCGAACAATTTAAAACAGATAAATTCCAGCGCTATTGTGTAATCGATGATAATGAACGACTTGATTTCATCCCAGCCCTCTTTTTTACACCAACCGCAGACAATATGATCGCCAGTTGGTTACGCCAGCATTCAGATTATGATGGCGGTTTCTGGAACTACTGGATCATTCCGCAGGGTGTTGGTGGAAATGTGGCACCGAACAAAATTATCTTCACTACTACACAAACCGGATATATCGCACCTGCAGGAGAACAACGATATAACATATGCATTCCTGGTAATTATTTTGAATCAGAGGTTAGTGCCGATGCTGCCGGAATTATTGCAACGTTGATGATAATGAACTGGCTGTCCTGGCAGGCAGCCGATATGGGGGCTGAATATGCGAAAGTCTGTAAATATCTTGTCGCCCGTCAGGATGCCCTGAAGGATTATGTCAGTCTTATTCAACATCCGGAACGTGGATTGATATGGCGGGCTATCGATTAAAACAATTGCGTCACCCTGGTGGCGCATTTTTTTTGATGGCAACATAAATTGCCTGAATTTCTTTTGCATATTGCTGGCGCTTTTTCTCCTGTACTTCCGTTTCACGAAATCCTGCATTATAAGCCCCTACAGCCCGCCATGAGTATCCCCAGCGTTTAAAAGCAATGGCAAGGTAGTAAGCGCCAGTGTAAATGTTAAGGCAACTGTCAGTATAAAGTTGTTGGGGAGTGATCCCGAACTGAGCCAGATGCGAAAAATTTTGTGAGTGTATTTGCATCTTACCGACAGCATATTCGCTCTGTGATACAACGTTGAGCGCATTATCACGCCAGGACGACTCACGGAACGAAACTGCCCGTAACAGATCCGGCTCGATCCTATAATCCCTGCCCGCCATTTCAAAACAGTCCTGCGCATTAACAGAAAATGTTATCGCCAGTAGCCCAGTAATCAGAGTTTTCCTCACGTCAGCTATTCCTCATTACCTTCTCTTTAGCCAGAGTGCCATTTTTCATAAAAAACGGCAATGCCCGGAAATACTGAATTCTTCCTGGCTGACATATTTCTGTATGCCTGCTCCTTAACATCAAAGTCCCACACACCTCGCAAGATTTCATCTTGCATGATAAGTCTTTAAAAACATGCGGTTGCAGTTATTTTTATGCAGCATTTTAGAATCAATTCCGTGATTAAGAGTATAACAATACTCTAATGACACTCTAATTAGAGTGCAGGGCATACTCTTATTAGAGTATTTCAAAAAATTCAGTTTGTTAGATAGAGTGTACTCGCGAGTATACTCTTATTTAACAACCTTACATACTCGCATCTATACTCTGTTTATTTTAATGGTATACTCGCCTTATACTATGGATAAAAGTATTCAGGTAATATTACTAATTAATCATGATTATTGGTTTCAGAAGGATCAACGATGCCACGTATACAAACTTTTGTCAGCAATCAGGTTCGTGAAGAAATTGAATCTCTGGTTACAGAAAGGAGGCAGGAAGGCGCAACGGAACATGATGCCACTGTATCGTCAGTTACTTCGATGCTCGTTGAACTCGGCCTCAGAGTATACCGGATTCAGAGAGAGAAAAAGGAAGGTGGCTTTAACCAGATGGAGTATAACAAGATCATGTTGGATAACATGGCCAGAGTCCGGGCAATGTGTTCAGAGATAATGAAGATGGGCGCACTAAGTCATGAAGTTATAAGCAATGGTAACTTTGATAATGAAGTCATCAAAAGATCCATAGCAAAATTTGCAGAAGACCAGGTAAGTATTTTCTTTCCTGAAGAGGAAGAAACGGACTAAGCCTACAGTTTATTTATCGGGCCTCCTGCCCATATCCTTGTACAGGAGGCTTTACGGAATGCTGTATTGCTTAGCTGGTAGGGTTGTAATGTTACACGCTGAAATAACCATCTGAGTATTATCATTCATGAGGTTGAGTCTGAATGGATAGCTGTTTGGGCCAACTAAGTTCGGCGCCTCTGAAATTTTCTATTATTCTGATGCTAGGTTAGATAGCCAGGTATCATTTAAGTAATGAACACTTTCTGTCGGTCATAATTGATTTTCAGAATGAAGGGCTATCTGGCTATTAGCCTTTATCTAACACAACTTTCTCTCATAGCTCTCTTGCAGGAAAATTCTTATACATCGCCAGGAGCAATCCAATCTGATCTTCTATACCTCCCGAGCTACTCGCGATATTTCTTTATAAGCTTTTGCTTTGCATTTTAATTTGAGAGTGTTTTTTGTGAGCTTAATCATAAATTAATGCGTAACTTTGGTATTTATTGAGCGTCGATCTGTGATGTTGTATATTCGATTTAAGGTAAATCAATTATTCCCAGGGAGAAGAATGCGTTTATTTAATTGATTTGCTTTTGTCGCGATGGCAGGGGTTGGCCCCCCCTGTCACCGCTGGCCACCAATAACCCAAGCACTTTTAACAGGAGGTTACGATGGTTATCATCGATCCTATCCGTATGGAAATTTTACGCAAGATCTTTCCTGAAATTAATGATGTCAAAATTGAAGTATTTACTCTTTTTGCTTTTGGAATGGCTATTAGAGAAATTTCTGATTACAGACATACGACCACACAGGCAGTCTATAAGACCCTTAAGGAATTGTGTGAACAATATAGCGCACCTTCCAATGAAGCCCTTAAGACTTTGTACATCACACGACTTGCTCTGCACTCCTTTCTTGAACTCAGAATAGAGCTTCAGCCAGAGGAGTAATTCACCTCTTTTCGGGAAAAACGTGATGTGATTTATATCACGTTTTTCCTGTTGATTTAGATCAAAATGCGGTTGTAAGACTTTTCGTGTTTTCGTCTTTTTTATATTTAAATCAAGATGTTGAATGCCTCGAAAATAGTTTTATTTCCAATTGGACAGCCCCTATTTTTTCACGTCATCATATACGTAGTTTTTATGATTTAGCGGAGCATTTGAAATGATTCAAGATACCCCCCTGAAACCACGTCCAGCAGGGAAATTTATCCGACTTTATCTGGATGGTGTTGTTTATGAGGAGCTAAGAAAGAAAGCCAAAAAAAATGCCAGGCCAGTACAAAAGACGGCAGTTCTTATTATTGAGGAGGCATTAGGGTTGAAAGAGTGACTCCGCTACAGAATCATTTTTTTTGTGGTTAATGGTTCTGTGCCGGATTGACTTAACCCGTCAATACCGCTCTGGGTTGTTTTGTAAATAATATAAATGGAGTTTCTATGAATTTATCCTTATCAAAAGGCGGCCTCCCCGCGTCTGTAAAAAAACGTGCATGGCAGTACTGCCAGATGGCATGGAGTGGTGTGACCACTAAAAAAGCGCTGTCCCGTCTGGCTGCGCTGTCTCCGCTGTTGTTACTCGGTGTGGGACAGATGGCCAATGCAACCGACCTGCTGGCCGGGGGCAAGGATGATGTGAAAGCCACCTTCGGTGCCGACTCATTCGTCATGATGTGTATCATCATCGCCGAACTGATTGTCGGTGTGGCGATGTATATCCGCACCAAAAACCTGTTGATCCTGCTGGGCCTGGTTGTGGTTATCGTCTTCACTACCGTCGGTCTTACCTTCATCAACTGATATGGAGGGAAACGATTTAGACAAATACCGTTTCCCGAAAACCCTGTCAGAGCAGAACCGCATTATTGGACTGCCCCTTGATGAAGCTATCCCCGCAGCGGTTGTTTTGCTGTGGGGATTTTTCACCAAGAAATATTTATTCAGTCTGATTATTGCGGCAGTTATCTGGCAACTGATCAGGGCGGCGAAACGCGGAAAAAGTTCCCGATGGTTATACAACTGGTGTTACTGGTATTTGCCCACTGAATTATTCCGGGTTGTCTACCGCGTTATTCCCGATTCCAGTTTCAGGAAATGGATAAAATAAATTACCGCAGGGCCATATTATGGAAATTAGCGCTCGTAATTCATCCACCAAAATTATTGCCATTATTATTCTGTCGCTCACGACACTGGTCTTTATTCTGGGCTTTGCCGTGGCATGGCTGGCTGTGACCAACAGAGCACTCATCCACGAGCAACGTACAGTCGTCACACCGATGACCTACAACGCGCCTTTTGTGGTATCCGAAACTAAAGCTGATACCGAGTATTTCCGGATGATGACGCTGTCCTTCCTGGCCCTGCGTCTCAATGTCTCGCCTGAAACGGTCGATTCCAACCACGCTTTTCTGATGTCTTTTGTCGAACCAGAGGCCCGGGAGGAATTTAAAAAAGTACTCCAGGAAGAGGCAGCGCAGATTAAAGCCAATGATGTGAATTCCACGTTCTACACCACAGAAATCAATGTCTATCCCGTTGACGGCCGAATCGATGTTCGTGGCGTGCTGAAAATGTGGATTGGTAACTCTAAGCCTTCCACGGAAATAAAAACCTACCGGCTTCGTCTGAAGTATACCGGAGGCTTTACCCGTATCGGCCGGTTCTATGAGGTGACCAATGAAAAATAACCTTCCGGCGTTATTGTTTGGTACAGCCATGATGGTCGTTGTGCCCCCGGCTGCGCAGGCACAGTCACCTGCCACGATCAGCCTCCCACAGGGCGGGCAGTTCCGGCTGAGTATCAGCAATACCGATCCCAACATGATTTTTATCCCGGGTGACAAAGTCACCGCCATCACAGCGCCAGGTGGAATGCTGGCAGACAAGCGGCTGACAACGGCCGGAGGTGTGCTGTTCACTTCGGTGGCCACCCGTACTTTCACGATTTTTGTAGAAACAGCGCTGGGCCAGACCTTCTCTGTCGTGGCCACGCCCGTAAAAAGTGAAGGTCGCGTCTATCGACTGATGAGCGCTGAACCGCCCTCACGGCCTGAAACCCGTAAATGGGAAACCGCTCAGGCTTATGAAAAGCTGCTAATCAGCCTTAACCGTGCCGTGCTGACGGGTGACATACCTGATGGCTACGGTGAAGTGAAACCTCTTTCTGACGGTATTCGTCTCCCCGGTGGTTTTTCTGTTACCCCTCTGAAAGCCTGGGCGGGCGACCAGCTGCGTGCCGATCGTTATGAACTGCGTAATGCCAATACCTGGGGGGTGGCGCTGCGGGAGCAGGACTTCTGGAAACCTGGCGTTCGTGCCGTAATGTTTGATAACAACGCACAGACTCTGATGGGCGGAGGAAGAATGACCGTCACCGTTATCCGTGAAAACGGGGAGGGTGAAGATGGCCAACGTTAACAAAGTCGTCCGCCGTCGTCAGGTTGCCCTGCTTATAGCCCTTGTTCTGGGGATTGGTGCTGGCGGTGCCGGGACATGGATGGTCTCAGAGATGAATCTGAAGAAAGCGCCGCCCGCCAAAGCGCCAAAAGGAGAACCCGCGCCGGATATGACCGGGGTGGTCAATCAGTCCTTTGATAACAAAGTTCAGCGTTCTGCCATTGCGGAAGCCCAGCGGCTTAATAAGGAAACGCAGACAGAGATTAAAAAACTGCGTACTGAAATGGGGCTTGTCAGTCGCGATCTTAAAGGCAGTCAGGATCGCATTCGTGAGCTGGAAGACCAGAACCAGTTACTGCAGACGCAGCTTGAGGCCGGGAAGAATTTTGACTCCCTCAGTGCCGAACCCCTGCCGGGAGCGCTGGCCTCTCAGGGGAAACCTGTACCCGCTGGTAATGTTCCTCCTCCGACAAGTTTCTGGCCAGCAGGAGGCGGACAGGCCCCGGCCGCACCGGTGATGGCCCCCGTTCAGCGTCCGGGAATGATGGATAGTCAGGAATTCAGTCTGCCGGATACCGGGCCGAAAAAGCCCCGTTTCCCGTGGATTTCCTCCGGCAGTTTTGCTGAAGCAATCGTCGTTGAAGGGGCAGATGCCAATGCGTCCGTTACCGGCGATAAAAATACCGCCCCGATGCAGTTGCGCCTTACAGGCAAAGTTCAGATGCCTAACGATGAAGAGTTCGATCTGACTGGTTGCTTTGTGACCCTGGAGGCATGGGGGGATGTTTCCAGTGAACGTGCCATCGTTCGGACCCGCTCAATCAGCTGCAAGCTGGGTGATGACAACATCGACCAGAAAATTGCCGGTCATGTGTCCTTTATGGGCAAGAACGGTATCAAGGGCGAAGTGGTTATGCGTAATGGCCAGATCCTGCTGTATGCGGGGGGCGCGGGCTTCCTGGACGGGATAGGGAAGGGCATTGAGAAAGCCTCCTCCACTACCGTGGGTGTCGGCGCAACTGCCAGCATGAGCGCCGGCGATATCGGCCAGGCAGGGCTCGGCGGTGGTGTCAGTTCTGCCGCCAAAACACTCTCCGATTACTACATCAAACGCGCCGAACAGTACCACCCGGTCATTCCAATCGGCGCGGGCAATGAAGTCACGCTTGTTTTCCAGGACGGCTTCCAGCTCGAAACACTGGAGGAAGCGCGCGCGAAAGCTGCTGTACGTAAGAAACAAAATCAACCTTCTGCCTCATCAACGCCTGCTGCCATGCCGGGTAATACGCCGGACATGCTGAAGCAGCTGCAGGACTTCAGGGTAGGGGACACCGTCGATCCGACGACCGGACAGGTCGTCACACAGTAAACGGGCCGGGAAACCGGCCGCAACAACACAATCCGGAATAGTTAGTGCCCTGGAAGACGAGAAAGGGATGGGCGGTAGCGTGTCCGGGCAGCATACACAGGAAAGAGCGATGGCAGACGTACTGGACCAGTTACAGGAGCAGGAAGACCTGATTAACAGGCTGCACATTCAGGCGGTCAGGCAACAGTTGAGCGTTAAAGGTGAAAGCCTTACCCGGTGTGAATGTTGTGGAAACCGTATTCAGGAACGGCGTCAGAAAGCGATACCCGGCGTGCGTACCTGCACTGAGTGTCAGCGGGTACTGGAAATTCGGGAAAAAAATTATCAGAGGTGAACGATGGGAAGCAGAAAAGCCAATGTGATGGTCGTGGGG
This sequence comes from Enterobacter cloacae complex sp. ECNIH7, assembly GCF_002208095.1. NCBI lineage: Bacteria > Pseudomonadati > Pseudomonadota > Gammaproteobacteria > Enterobacterales > Enterobacteriaceae > Enterobacter > Enterobacter cloacae complex sp. ECNIH7. Next base: position 36,601 of record NZ_CP017992.1, on the reverse strand, counting down.
AAAACTGGCAGCGGTAAAACCATGACACTCAGTCAGGTCACTCAGTTTTTCCTGGCGAAGTCTGACGTAAGCCAGCTCAAAGAAAGGTATTCCGGTAATGACGGAGAGAGGATAGCGGAGGCTATCCGTCAGAACTGCAACATCTGGTATCCACTGAAACCAGGGGATGAAGGTCAATAAAAGTGATGGATGCTTCTTTATTACTTCTGCGAGATTTCAGCGACCTGACCAGGCCGGAGTTAATTGCCCGGGCTAAACACCTGGATATCCTCCGGGCTCGGGTGGCGTATACCCATGATAATTTTTCTCCCCGGCAGCTAAGGGCTTTTTCCCTGGCCACCCTGATGTTGTTCATGAGCTACGTGTTAACGGATTCCATCCTTTTCAGTGGCGTAGCCGGCCTGATAACTCTCATAGGGGTACTGCGTTATTCCCGTTTACCCATGACATGGCACACGCAACTGAAAGACGGTATTTCCCGGATCGAGAGTCTTCGAAGTTCGCCGCTTCGTCAGATGGATGAAGCCAATGCCCATTATGACTGGCATTACGCCTCTTATTGTCTGGCTGCTGAAATCCAGCTTATTTACTCAGCGCTTTCGCAGCCAGCCAGACCCTTCAGCGCATAATTTTTCAGGAAACAGCGATGAAAAAAATCACACTTTTGCTGGCAGGCAGTGCCCTGCTGTTATCCGGTTGTGCAGGTGTCAAAAGCAGTTTCGACTGCGATGCCACAACGTCTGATACCTGTATGACCATGACGAAGGCTAATCAACTGGCCCGGGACAAGGCGGCAAAACAGGCGGGAAAGCCGGCTGCGGGCGGGCTGCCTTCCCTGGTTAATCTTCCTGCCGCCTCTGCGGCGGCGGTTCCGTCAGCATCCCGTGCCGTCGTCAATGTCCCTTCCGGTGCGCGGGTAACCAGCAACAGACCCGCAGTATCAGCTGGCACCGCAACAGGTATAAGCACGAACGCCGCAGCGTCAACACTGACGCCACGTCCGGTTGCCGGAACGCCGGTCACAACCACTCCGTCATCAGTGGCTTACCGTCCGATCGGCTCCGTGGTTACACCGGCACCGTCATGTCAGAGCGTGCGCTGTGACCATCCTGGATCGGTGCATCCACAACGCAGCCAGGATCAGATAGCCACGGTCTGGATTGCACCCTGGGTAGACAGCGATAACGCCTTTCATCAGCCCGGTCGGGTGTCCTTTGTGGTCAGCCCTGCCGACTGGGTTCTTCCGTCCCGGGTAAATTAAGGAGTTCGGGTGAAAAAATTTCTGAACGTACTGGAAAATCTGCAGAACGCCTTCCGGATGCCGGATGGCGCGTCGGAGATGACGCGCAATCTGGCCAGCCTGGACTTCCCGCAGCTGACCAGCGTCCTGCCGTACCGTGACTATGACCGTGACAGTGGGCTGTTTGTGAACCGCAGTACGGTGGGCTTTCTGCTACGTGCAGAGCCCCTTATCGGCGCTAACGAACAGATTGTGTATGTGCTGGAAGATCTCATCAAAAGCAAGCTGCCGCGTAAGACGCCAATATCATTCCACCTGGTGTCCAGCAAGCTGATCGGTGATCAGCTTGACCGGGGCCTGTCTGAGTTCCGCTGGCAGGGAAAGCATGCTGACAAATTTAACCGTATAACCAGGGCATATTATCAGCGCGCGGCGCAGCAGCAGTTCAACAGCCCGACCGGTCTGCCGCTGACCCTGCGTGACTACCGCCTGTATATTTCTTACTGCGTGAAGGCGAAGAAGCGGACGGCTGCCGTGATGACGGAAGTTGCTCATACCCTGAAAGTGCTGCGTTCCTCTCTGGATGCGGCAAAAATTTACACGCAGGCGGCCGATGACCAGGAGCTGGCCACGCTGGTTCACGGGATGCTGAATGCCCGTCATGATCAGCTGTACCCAGATGAGGTTCGTGTCGGCAAATTTGATGAGCTGCATCAGCGCTGTGTTGACCAGCGTATCGGTATCGATGTGCGTCCGGATGATGTCCTTATCAGCCTTGCCGACCGTCAGGGCAGCGTGACCTCCACGCGGGCCATGAACTTCATGCTGGAGAACAACCCGGATATGTTCATGCTATGGATGGGCGGCGATAACCTGTCCAACCTGCTCAGCCCCGACCTGACAATCGCCAGTCCGTTCGTCATCACGATGGTGATGGAGGCCGAAGACCAGGTGGCGACTCAAGGGGAAGCCACGCGCAAGTATCTCGACCGGGAGAAAAAAGCGAACTCTCCCTATGCCACCCTGTTTCCCGGCGTGGCCAAACAGGCTAAAGAGTGGAAGGAGATCCGCGAGCATCTCAACAGTAACCAGACCTGTATAGTCCGCTATTACTATAACGTCACCACGTTCTGTCCGGATACGGATGAGGATGCGCTGGTCTGCGAACAGCAGGTCATTAATACTTTCAAGAAGAACGGCATAGACCTGTTTTCCCCGACCTATATGCAGTTCCGTAACTGGATAGCGATGATCCCCTTCATTCATGCGGAAGGACTCTGGGAAGACATCAAAATGGGCGGAGCCACCTGCCGGGCGGAGAGTATCCAGGCCGTGAATCTGCTGCCGGTGGTGGCCGACAACCGGCTGTGTCAGGGGGGATTGTTGACGCCGTCCTACCGCAATCAGCTGGCGTTCCTCGATATCTACGGGGACGGGATGGGCAACACCAACTACAACATGGCGGTCACCGGCACATCAGGTGCAGGTAAGACCGGTCTGGTACAGCCTATCCTGCGCAGTGTGCTGGACTCCGGCGGTATCGCCTGGGTGTTTGATATGGGGGATGGCTACAAATCGTTCTGCGAGAACGTGGGTGGTACATACCTTGACGGCAAGTCGCTCAAATTCAATCCGTTTGCCAACATCTCCAATATCAATGAGTCCGGGGAACGTATCCGTGACCAGCTGGCTGTACTGGCCAGTCCCAATGGTACGCTGGACGAAGTCCATCACAGTCTGTTGCTGCGCGGGGTTCAGGAGGCATGGGAAGCGCACAAGGAAAAAGCCCGAATTGACCATGTAGTCCAGAAGCTGACGGCCATCCGTGAGGATGATAAATACCAGAACTCGCCGGGTATCACCAACCGACTGGATGAAATTATCGAACTGCTCGGTAAGTACTGCTCCTGGGGAATTTACGGCGAATACTTTAACAGTGACGAGCCGTCACTGACCGATGACGCCCGCTTTATCGTCCTGGAGCTGGGGGGCCTGCAGGACAAGCCTGACCTGCTGGTTGCGGTGATGTTTTCCCTCATCATCTACATCGAAGACAAAATGTACCGCACGCCGCGCAGCCTGAAGAAATGTTGCACCATTGACGAAGGCTGGAAGCTGCTCAACTTTAAAAATGAGAAGGTCGGTCAGTTCATTGAAACCGGCTACCGTACGGTTCGCCGCCACCGTGGCGCGTTCATCACCATCAGTCAGAACATCAAAGACTTTGACGCCGATGATGCCTCCGGCGCGGCCAAAGCGGCCTGGGGTAACTCTGCCTTCAAGGTTGTCCTCAAACAGGATGCGTCTGAGTTTAAACAGTACAACCAGAACCGTCCCAACCAGTTCAGCGAGCTGGAGCGCAGTGTTATCAGCAAGTTCGGTGATGCCAAAGACCAGTGGTTCTCTTCCTTTATGCTGCGCATCAATGATACCTGCAGTTTCCATCGTCTCTTTGTCGATCCGCTCAGTCGCGCGATGTTCAGTTCAAAGGGTGATGACTTCGAATTTATCCACCAGTGCCGGGAACAGAACATGGATATCCATGACGCCGTATACCAACTGGCACAACGTAACTTCCCTGATGAGATGCGCGAACTGGAAGCGCTTGCGGAGGCCGCATGAAAACGGAACAACAGGTTAACGACACGCAATCAAAACCCACAACTGCCAGAAAGGCACTGACTCAACGTGAACGCCAGAAGCGCCGCTGTCTGCGTAGCCTGCTGCTGGTTGCCGCCACCATCCTGTGTATTAACGCTGCCGTCACGTCGTTGCTGATTAGCTGGCGTACGCCAACTGTGGTGTCATTTGATATGAAAAAAACGCTGGATCAGTTCACTGAACAGGCTGGCGCTCAGTCACTGGATGAGCCTCAGACTAAGGCACTTACCGAACGATTTATGACCAGCCTTAATGCGGAGCTGCAGGACTGGCAGGTCCGTCATAATGCACTGATCCTGGTTACGCCCGCAGTGGCCAGCGGGGCGGGCGATATCACTGATGAGATTCAGACAGGGGTGGCACACCGAATGGCGGCGGGAGGCGGCAACTGATGAAAAAAGGGCTGCTGGCGCTGTTGCTGATTTCCGGCGTAGCACAGGCAAAAAATCTGGGGACATGGGGGGAAATGTACCCTATTGCTGAGCAGGACATGCTTACTACCATCCAGACACGCCTGAAGGCAATGGAGGCCAGTGGTGAAATGGCCCGGGAGCAGGAAGCATTCAAACAGCGTGTCATTGAAAACACTCTACGCCCTAAACCGGTTGAAGGACTGACGCTGGCGCAGGAGAACACCACGCACTATATCGATCCGTCGCTGACGGTCAGTGAAGATCTGAAAGACCATCAGGGGCGGGTGTTCGCCCGTAAAGGGCAGGTGATTAACCCGCTGGATACCGTCCCGTTCACCGACACGCTCTATTTTATTGATGCAGATAATCCGCAACAACTGTCCTGGATTAAAGCGCAGAAACCCGGAACATTGACTTACCGCGTCATTCTGGTCAACGGCGATATCCGTGAGGCGACCAAAGCCCTGGACACGCGGATTTATTTTGACCAGGACGGCACGCTAAGCAGGAAGTTTGAACTGAAGGCTATCCCTGCCCGGGTGACGCTCTCAGAAGACCGACGCCGTCTTCGGGTAGATACTTTTGCCCTCCCTGGTCCAGGAGAAGCCCATGAATAGGTCACTTATTTTGTTACTCATGGCTTTTGCCTTCAGCTGGTCGTCAGTGAGCAAGGCTGCCACTACCAGCGCTTCCGTTGAGTGCGAGGGGCGTTTTGTAAACCCGATCACCGATGTCTGCTGGGAGTGCATTTTCCCGGTAACCATTGGCAATGTGCCCGTCGCAAAGGGACGTCAGCCGGATACGCCGAATCCTGGCATGCCCATCCAGTTTTGTCCTATGGGGATTTTCTACCGTGTGGGGCTGGCCATAGGCTACTGGGAGCCTATGGCGCTGACTGATGTTACCCGTTCCCCTTACTGCATGGTGAATCTGGGCGGGTTCAATATCAACGTGGGTAATGTCGGTACCGGGACTGGCGGGCAGGAGAACAGGGCCAACCCCGGCGCGTTCTACCATGTTCACTGGTACAAATATCCGCTGACGTACTGGCTCAATATCATCACGTCAATGGGCTGTCTTCAGGGAGGAGACATGGACATTGGATATCTGTCTGAACTTGATCCGATGTGGGACAGCAGCTCGCTCAGCATGATTATCCAGCCTGAAGCCATTCTGTTCGGCAACGTGATTGCGCAGGCGGCCTGTGCGGCTGATGCCGCCGCAAGTCTGGTGCATATGCCGCTGGACCCCCTGTTCTGGTGTGCCGGTAGCCAGGGAAGTATGTACCCCTTTAATGGCTGGGTATCGAATGAATTCAGCCCGATGCAGACCTCGCTGCTTCTCAGTGAACGTATGGCATTCAAGCTGCACCGGCAGGGCATGATCATGAACTCCGTTGGGGCTGATACGGCGGTTTGCTTTGAATATCCATCTCCCATCATTCCGAAAAGCCGCTGGCGTTATCACCTGGTCAATAAATATCCCGATGCAGGGCAATGTCATCCGCTGGGCCGCAGCGTGACACGCTGGGAAACCGGCAAGAACATGCCTAATGACCGTCGAAATTTCGGGTATCTCTTCTGGCGTAAACGCAACTGCGTTTTCCTGTAAGGAGCACAGTATGTTTGTGAACAAGGTATTGATTTTCCTGCTCGCTCTGTTGACCACAGGGCTGGCTCAGGCAACTGAACACACGGAAAACCGTCAGTTTATCAAGGAACAGCTCAGACTGGATCGTCAGCGATTTCAGTCTCTGCAAACTCCAGATTTCCTGAAGCAGGCACGTCCGGTAGCACCGCAGGATCAGTCATTTCTCGACGCTCAGGCACAGCAATTCCGGCAATCCATGCAGCCCGGTGAGCGCCCCGTTGATGCTGCTCTGGTTTTTGTTTCATTCTCAATGCCCCCTGATGAACTGAAACAGCGCGTTCAGGACGCGGCAGCACTCAATATTCCGGTGGTTATCCGGGGGATGGTTAACGGCGACATGCGGGCCACAGCGAATGCTGTCGCTGGTCTGGTAAAAGAGAGCAATACCGGAGGCGTGCAGATAGACCCAACCACCTTTCGTAAGTACAACATTACCGCCGTACCGGTACTGATCGTCGCCTGCGGAAATCAGGGCGATAAAGTTGACCGCCTTCAGGGTGATCTCACGCTGCATCAGGCGCTGAAGCGCGTGGCAGAAGAGGGGGACTGTGCGCAGACCGCGAAAAGCCTGCTGGGCGAGGAGGCTGAATGAAAAGGATACTCCCTTTACTGGTGGCTACGGCATCGGTCTTTATGGTGCAACCGCTCATCGCTAATGAGCAGTTTAATCAGGGTATGCAGCAGGGGAAAGCGAACAAAGGGCAGGGTGCTGATGCCATTCAGGGATTTAAGCCCGCTGAAGTCATCCCGGGCTACACGACATCCCCCTCTGAAAGCGGATACTACGGTGGGGTGACCTCGTCGGGTGTGGATATGACATCCCCGGGTTCTGCAGCGTTAAACAGTTCTGAGGCCGGGAAAACTATTACGGAATCCATTCTTAATACTCCTGCAAGCAACAAACCATCGCTTGATGCACCGTTTATTTCCGAGGGACTGGATATGCAGGCGAAAGCGGAAACCATTACAGGCGGCGGTTTTGACGGATGTGTGGACCAGCCTGCGAGTTTTACCGAAATCACCACACATCAGTGTCTGCGGGACACGAAAATTGAGCAGTACTGCACCCGCACCGCGACTATTGTCGGCGACTGGAAGGAAACCACAGAGGTTAAAACCTATACCCTTACCGCCTTTAATTTCAGCCGTTCCGGAAAGCAGATTGTGTTCAGCGTGGCAGCCCCTGAAGCCGGCATCATCCACAGTGCAAGCCTGAACGTGACCACCCAAAATTATCTCTGGAATTCCCGGGCCAGCTTTATGAATACCACGTTCAATCTGACCTGGAATGACACCATTGCACTGGGAGGCGCGACAGGGATGGTGCTGACCAAAGGACAGACTCTCAGCGGGACAAGCTGCAGCGGGAACGGCAGCTGTACCGGTACGCTGGATAACGTCATCTTTAACCAGTTCGTCGGGGGCAGTTCTCGTTTCACGCTGACGCTGGTGATGCAGGTGAAAAGCAGGGAATGGGTGCCGCGGGTAGAGTGGTCAGAAAGCTGCCCGTTCAGCAAGTCTGAAGGCGCCATGACCGGTTCTCAGTGCGTGGAGCCGGGAGGCACCCGGTCCGTCGTTGTTGAGGGAAAAACCTACAGCATTCATCAGGACTGCTGGAAATGGCAAGACACCTACCTGACCCAGACCGAGACAGAAGGAACCTGCGGGGAGTATATGAAGGACTCCGCCTGTACGGTGACGCGCAGCCAGTGTGCAGATACCGTGGATGGTTTTTGTGTGAGTCAGCAGGTGACGTACTCCTGTGAACGGAAGAAAACGGGTAACGGGCAGATTTGCGGTGGTGAGTTTTTCTGTACGGACGGCAGCTGCGCGCAGGGCCAGACCGGAACCAGCAATATGTTTGGTCAGGCCGTCTCCGCGCTGGCCGCGGTCGCTGCTGCAGGCGAAGACGTGGCGGAACTGAACGGGGAGAACGTCAGAGCATTCACTGGCGAGGCCAAATCCTGCAAAAAGATGGCTGCGGGCTTCAATAACTGCTGCAAGGATTCCGGATGGGGTCAGGATGTGGGGCTGTCGAGTTGCAGCAGCGATGAGAAAGCGCTGGGCAAGGCTAAAGAGAAAAAACTGACGGTCTATGTCGGGGAATACTGCAGTAAAAAAGTCCTCGGCGTCTGCCTCGAGAAAAAGCGCGGCTACTGCCAGTTTGATTCAAAACTGGCCCGTATTGTCCAGGAGCAGGGACGTCGTGACCAACTGGGCGTTGGCTTCGGCAGCGGAAAGTCTCCGGACTGTCGTGGCATAACGGTGGATGAACTGCAACGCCTCGATTTTGGGGTGATGAACTTCAGTGATTTTTACAGTGATCTTGATGCTGGCAGTGAAATTCCGGAAGACCAGGCGTTGCTGAAAAAAGCGCAGGACATCATCGCCGAAAAAATGAAGGAGAACGCCCCATGAGATGTATTGCCGGTGCGCTTGCCCTGATGATGGCAGCATCACTGCATGCTGCTCCCGAGGATGTGCTGGCACCTGAGTATGCCCGGGAAGAGGGATGGCAGTGGTACAACCCCAATGCTGAAGAGGCTGAACCCGAACCTGCGTCGCCGCCGACACTACGGGAACGTCTGGCCAGCATGACGCCATCAGAGCAGAAAAAGGTGCTCCAGCAGGCTACCCGTGAAGCGCTGGACACCGCCATTCTGTATCCCTCTGCGGAGAACTTCCGCCGCTTTATGACACTGCAGAACTTCTGGACTGACCGGGCAACGGACTTCACCCAGACGGCGAAACTGGCCCGGCTGAAGTATCCGGAGCTGGATTACAACGTGAAGCGCAGCCATTACAACGGCACGGTGGAAGCCCGCCTGACTGAAGAAAAGAAGGTCCAGAATGCGGTTATCAGCCAGGTGGCGCAGCGTTATGGCCTGTTCTTTTTCTACCGGGGCAACAATGCCGTCGACAACCTGATGGCCGGGGTGATACGGGCTTTCTGTGAAGACCGGGGGATCAGCCTGATGGCCGTCAGCGTGGACGGTAAACTCAGCGACCAGCTTCCGCAAAGTCGCCCTGACAGCGGACAGGCTGAAAAAATGCGTGTCACCCACTTCCCGGCTACGTTTCTGGTCGACCCGAAAACTCACCAGTGGCAACCCCTTGCATGGGGGTTTATGAGCCACGATGACCTGGATCGCCAGATGGTCAGCGTCCTTACCCACTTTGCACCTGACTACTGATAACACCTGTCTTTTGAGGTAACCCATGCTTATTACTGTATTGCGGTCCGCCATCCTGATGGCGGCAATGCTGTCCGGCTGTCTGCAGGCCGGGACACTGGATGATATTCGTGCTCTTGAAGCCGGTAAAACGGGCCGGAGCGCACCCGCGATGGATGCGCTCAGCCTGCCAGAAAACGGGGCGGCAACAACCACAGACCGTGCTGCTCAGAATACCTCACCCGTCTGGTATTCGTTGAATGATGGCAGGAAAGTTAACCTGCAGGACTGGAAGGTGGTGCTGTTCATGCAGTCGACCTGCCAGTACTGCCGCCAGTTTGCTCCGGTCCTGAAAGCTTTTTCTCAGCAAACCGGTCTTGACGTTTTCCCTATCAGCCTTGACGGGAAGGGAGATGCCGAATTCCCCGATGTTCTGCCAGCAACGCCGGATGTGATGGTGGAATATTTCCAGAGTGGCCTGCCGGTGGCCACGCCAACCACCTTTCTGACCAACGTCAATACGATGGAAACCTGGCCGCTGCTGCAGGGTGCCGCAGGGGCTGGAGAATTCCGCAGCCGGCTCAATGAGGTGCTGCGTATGGCACTGGATCGGCAGTCAGGGAAAAGCACTCCACTCAACACGCAGGGACAACAATAATGCGACTGAAACCGCTTTGCCTGGCCTTTGCGCTGGGCCTGTACAGCGCAGGAACGGCGCAGGCCGCGCTGCAGGATGACATGAACTCGTTCTTTAATGACATGAGCTATGCCAGCAACACCACCTCGGCAAAAGCCTGGCAGGGGCAGGCCGCACGTTATGTCTCCGGAGGCTCGTTCTACGCGCGCACCGGCAACAAGAATATTCAGCTGGTTTCCATCAGTCTGCCGTCCATAAATGCCGGGTGTGGCGGGATTGACGTGTATCTGGGGGCGTTCTCTTTTATTAACTCCGACCAGATTATGGCGTTTGTGAAACAGACGATGGCCAACGCAGCGGGCTACTTCTTTGACCTTGCGCTGGAAACCACCGTACCTGAACTGAAAGCCGCGAAAGACTTTCTGCAGAAGATGGCCGCTGATATTAACCGGTTCAATATGTCCAGCTGTCAGGCGGCAAAGGCGATGGTCGACAGCGTGGCATCGCTGTGGGGAGAGAGTCAGCAGAACGTCTGCCAGTCTGTTGGCGGGCAAACCAGTGTGTTTTCGGACTGGGTTGCTTCCCGTCAGGGCTGTACCTCCGGAGGCAAATACGGCTCCGTCGCGGACAAAGCCACCGGCGCGGAAAAGGACCAGGTACTGAAGGATATCAATCTGATGTGGGATGCGCTCGGCAACAGCTCGCTCAGCAGCAATGCAGAGTTGCGTCAGTTCGCCATGAGCATTAGTGGCTCGGTGATTTTTGGCAGCAACGGCGAATTGCGGATACTGTCTTCAATGGCGTCGGATCGCAGCCTGCTGACAGCGATGATGAGCGGCGGCAGTGCGAAAGTATACGTCTGCGATAACCAGAATAAATGCCTGTCCCCGACCCTCAATAACGTGACGATTTCCGCAGACAAATCGCTTATTAAGATGGTTCAGGACATGCTGACCAGCATCGAGAACAAGGCCATCACCGACACGCCGCTGACGGAAAAAGAGAAGCAGTTCATCAACAGTACCTCCATCCCCATTCTCTCCTGGATTGTGGATCAGTCGTCACTGAGTGTCTCGCAGTCCCTTTTTGCCCAGCTGACGGATTACATCGCGGTCGACATCTATCTGCAGTATCTGGAAGCCGTGATGAAGGTGGTTAACGGATCGCTTGCCACCAAAGATTACCCGGGCGCCAACATGAAAGAGCTGAAAAGCGGGCTGGCCGACGCGCGTCAGGCGCTTAACTCGCTGCGTATGGAAGTGCAGATCAAAGAAGATGCCCTTATCTCCGCGCAGCAGCAAATCCGCTTTATCCGCCAGCAGGTCTCCTCAAAGATGAGCGATCGTGTGCTGGGTAACTACCAGTTCAGCAGGGTGAATTGATATGGCCGTTGATACGATTTACACCGTTGCCGGCGGGGCGTGGTTTCAGGATACGCTCAATGGCGTGGCGGCATTTTTTAACAGCAGGGCCGGAGACTCACTGATTGCTATGGCCACTGCCGTATCGGTGATTGTCGGGGCGGCAACCTATATCCGGACACGCAATATTATGGACCTGGTCAAATGGGCCGGGTTTTATGTCCTGGTGATTGCCGTTCTGGTCGGGGACAAGCGGAACGTGCAGATTATTGACCTGTCTGAGCCTGCGGCCATCTATCAGGTTGATAATGTCCCGACCGGCCTTGCAGCCCCGGCCAGCCTGATCACTCGTATTGGTGCCGGAATGGCACAGGTTTACGATTTTGTGTTTGCCCGGCCGGACGCGCTGACTTACAGCAAAACCGGGATGCTGTTCGGCGCGCAGCTGGCGGCGGGGAGCAGTGATTTCCGGTTCTCTGAGCCGGAAATTCAGCGCATGTTCTCTGATTACGTCCACAACTGCGTGGTGGGTGACATTATGCTGAACAACAAGTACAGCATTGGCGACCTGATGAATTCTACAGACCCATATGCGCTGATATTCAGTAAACCCAGCCCGCTGCGTGGCCTGTATGACAAAAACCGCAATTTTCTGACCTGCGAGCAGGCCACAACCAAAATAAACACTGATTCGAGTGATATCAGTGGACGGAATATGTTCCCGTTTCTCCAGCAGGTGCTTAACCGGATGCACGGTTTCACGAACCAGGTCTTTGGTCCGACAAACGGTGCCAGTACGGCACTGTTCACCGAAATGCTGGGCGACAGCTATAACTATTTTCACGGCAATTCCATGACCTCCACCGAAATCATCCGCAAGAACGTGGTGATGAATGGCCTGCGCAGTGGTCTGGAGAGTTTTTCAGCGCAGAATGGCGATACGGCCGGACTGGTGAACACTGCCACGCAGACATCGATGGCAAAAATGCGTCTGTCGCAGGCGACCAGTGCGTCCATTGCCGCCAACACGCTGCCTGTGATGCACAGCGTTTTGCTGGGCATGACAATGGCACTGTTCCCGGTGCTGATTGTTCTGGCCGTGGTGAGTTCCCTGTCCTGGACCATTATCAAAGGCTACATCTACACCATTGCTTATCTGCAGATGTGGCCCATTCTGTTCTCCATCCTGAACCATGCGATGAATTTCTACCTGCAGGGCAAACTCAACGGGACGGCGGTGACGCTGGCCACGTTTGACCAGATACAGAATACCTATTCCGATATTGGCACCACAGCCGGCTGGCTGGCGCTGTCCATCCCGTTTATCGCATGGGGTATGGTTAAAGGTTTAGGGCAGGTGGTATCGCAGGCGGGGAACTATCTGGGACAGACCCTGCAGTCAGCCTCCACACAGTCGTCTTCGCAGGCGATTGACGGTAACTGGTCCTATAACAATATGACGACGGGGAATGTACAGGGTAATAAGTGGGATACCAACTACAGCCATCGTGAAGGCCATATGACCAACCAGCTTGAGAGCGGGGCGACGAAAACCCTGACTTCGTCAGGTCAGCAGGTGTTCAATAATGCTGAGTCCATATCAAAACTGCCGGTGGATATCATGCTGGGTAAAACGGCGACAAGCAGTTGGCAGAAACAGCAACGCGATGCTATCAGCGAGGCTCAAAGCCTGAGCAACAGCTTGTCTCAGACCTCAAGCCTGGCGACATCGCAGTTAAACCAGTGGAGTCAGCAGCGTGGTAACAGCGATACCACTGTTTCGGGTACAGACACGTCGACTAACAGCAATCTGACCAAAGCACTGAACACCATTCAGTCTATTGGTTCCCGCTATGCCCGCGATGAAAATACCACTCTGGCGGAAGGTATTCGGGCAGCGGCAACTAAAAGTCAGGATATGAGTGCCGGAGCAGGCGGAAGTGCTCAGATTTCTTTCGATTCCGATCGACAAGTTCTGGGTAAAGTTGCTGGACTGGCTACCGGGATGAAAGTCTCAGGAGAGGGGCATCTGAAGGCAGAGTATACCGGCAGGAGTGGTTCTTCGCATGGTACCAGTTCCGATTTGACCCATCAGGGTGGAACAAGCAAAGGTTTCAGTGCGCAGGAACTGAAGGATTTCCGCGACGCAATGGACGTTGTGACGTCTACCCGCGTGACGGACAGCGGCAGCCATACCGACAATGCATCATCATCCCTTGCTAACCAACTGTCTTCAACATTCTCCAGTTTGCAAAGCCAGGCATCGCAGTTTAACGATGCGGTTACCCGTAGTCATGAATACTCTCAGCTGGCCAGCTATGCAGAAAATAACAGTGCCAATATTAACCAGAACTACTCTCAGGAGTTTGTCGGTTATGTCACCAGTAAGCGCCCGGGTGAAGCTGATAAACTATTGTCGGATGCAGCCAGCCCTGAGGTGCGTGCAGAACGAGACAGGATGGTCCAGGAATTTGTGGAAGATCGCATGAAACCACAATTGCTGCAGGAATTTGAACAAAATAAAGGACGAACCGGTGACGGAATCGGCGGTGTCGGCGCATCATCAGGTCACGTAGACCTTCAGGCGGAATACGCTCAGCAGCAGGGCAGCATGAATGCACTGGCCAGTGCGAATGGAGTGAAACAAGGTAATGAGGTTGGCGCTGATGTACAACATCGCCGCAATAGTGCTGAATCTCAGGTCGATAATGATAAAAATTCTGTGAACTCATCCGGTAATTCTGCCAGGACGGATTACAATCGCTTGCAGAATGAACATGAACAGGGTAATAAAAACTTTAATGAAGCTAAGATCGCGGAAGAAAAAAGGCAAAGTGATAAGATTGGAGACAATAGCATTGGAAGGAATGATTTGAACAGAATCAAGGATGAATTGCAGGATAAGTTTAATAAAGAGTAAGAGAGGGAAAGATGAAGCGCTCAGAACTGGAAAAGGATGCTGCATATGTTCTTGATGAAATTAAGAATCGAGACTATGAGATTCCATCTAATAGCCAGATTCTAAAAGTTATTTTCAGTAAGTTAGTTATTGTTTACGCTATCCAGCTATTTTTTATTGCTGCTGATGTGTTTATAAATGCTGGGCGAGTGGAATATCATTATTTTGATACATTGGTGATAGCTCTTGGTTCAAATGTTTTTTTTAGTCTTGTTTTTTTAATGTCATCCTATAATTTTGTCTGCATGAGAATTGCATTAGGCAACGAGATAAGAAATCGGTCGGTTTTAATTGGGTTAATTGAGAAAAAGATCCACTTCTATAGTGTTTTTCTCCTGTTCACAAATTCCATAGTTGGAGTGATTTTACTGTGGGTTGGAGAGAGTTTTGTCTCAGGTCTGGGATTTTCATGGTTTGTGACATTTATTATAAGTGCTCTATTTTTACAGGGTTCGTTATCTCGATATATGACACCTGCGGTGGTGAGTAGTTTGTCAAAAGTGAAAGAACTGCTCTCCGCAACCCCCAAATAAGCCATATCTTCAGGGCTTTGCTAATGAGTAAATGACCCTGCGTTCAAAACTTCAGTATAACCTTATGATTGATATGGTTATGCTTCTGCCTGTACATTATTCATACCACACTCTGAGAGTGTGGTGATGATAGTGGTTCTTCTGGGCATGATAGATATCATGCAACTTATATGGAAATGAGAAAAATATGAAACAAAACATTAAGTTGATGGCAATGACTGCCGTATTATCCTCCACCCTGATCTTGTCTGGTTGTGGAGCGATGAGCACAGCGATAAAGAAACGTAATCTCGAAGTGAAGACTCAGATGAGTGAAACAATCTGGCTTGAGCCTTCTTCACAGAAAACAGTGTTCCTGCAGATCAAGAATACCTCTGATAAAGACATGTCTGGCCTGCAAGCCAAAGTCGCTAAAGCTGTTCAGGAGAAAGGCTACACCGTCACCTCATCACCGGAAAGCGCACATTACTGGATTCAGGCGAATATCCTTAAAGCGGATAAAATGGACCTGCGTACCGCCCAAGGGTTCCTGAACCAGGGCTACGAAGGGGCGATAGCGGGTGCCGCATTAGGTGCGGGGATTACCGGTTATAACTCCAGTTCTGCCGGCGCAACATTAGGTGTTGGCCTGGCGGCTGGTCTGGTGGGGATGGCCGCTGACGCGATGGTGGAAGATATCAACTATACGATGGTGACGGATATTCAGATTTCTGAAAAAACAAACGCCAGCGTGCAGACCGATAATGTCGCGGCTCTGAAACAGGGCACTTCTGGTTATAAAGTACAGACCAGTACACAAACTGGTAATCAGCATAAATACCAAACCCGCGTTGTGTCTTCTGCTAATAAAGTAAACCTGAAATTTGAAGAGGCGAAGCCGGTGCTTGAGGAACAGCTTGCAAAATCTGTAGCTAATATTCTCTGAAATACTAGGGTGGTTATTCAACCACCCTTATTCCTGGCTTGTCTGTTGCAAATAACACACTCCAATCTTCTTTGACTCCATAAACTAATCGTCTGAAGCATTTTATTTTGCTTTTACGATCAGTCTGTCTATGGGAAATATAATGAGCCTGAATCCTCGCGACTTAACGCAGGGCGGTCAGGTCGCTTTCATGCGCCTGAAAATGTTCCTGCAAATAAATAACCTGATTTCTTATTACGTTATTATGGGGACGGTTTTATTTGGCATCGCCGTCCTGCTTATGCGAATGAGTATTCAGAATCTGACCAACGGCATTATTTACTGGTTTGTTCGGGTAATGTCGCCTTTTACTGAAAAAATGGTCAGTCAGCCTGTCTATACCATCCGTTATTACGAACATAACCTGCAGTACAGCGCCAGGCAGGTGTTGAGCGACAGTTACACCCTGTACTGCGGTCAACTGCTGAAGCAGGAACTGGTTATTGCAGGATGTGCCGCGCTGCTGATCGCCTTTCTGGCCACGCTGGCCGTGTACTGGTATCTCGGGCGTGCTGGCCGTAAACAGAGTGAGGATGAAATTATCGGGGGCCGGGTACTCTGCGAATCGCCAAAGGAAGTCGCCCGGATGATGAAAAAACGCGGGGAAGCATCTGATATTCGTATCGATGATTTGCCGCTTAAGCTGGATTCTGAAATTCAGAATATGGCTATGCATGGCACAGTATCAACCGGTAAATCCACCCTGATGCGCAAGATTTTAAAACAGCTTCGTGACAGGGGCGATCTGGTCATTATCTACGACAAAGGCTGTACGTTCGTTGAGGACTTCTACGACGAATCCCGGGATAAAGTACTTAATGCGCTGGATTCCCGTTGCCCGAACTGGGACTTGTGGGAGGAATGTCGCTCTATCGCCGAACTGGAGAATGCCAGTACGACCCTGATCCCGGCCAGTAGCGGTGAAGATCCGTTCTGGCAGGGCAGTGCGCGCACCATTTTCGCGGAAGGTGCTGAGCGAATGCGTAAGGACGAAGATCGCAGCTACAACAAATTCCTGCGTACACTTCTGGCCATAAAGCTGGACCAGCTGCGGGCTTTCCTGGCCGGTACGCCAGCCTCCACACTGGTTGACGGCAAGATTGAGAAGACAGCCATCTCTATCCGGAGCGTACTGACAAACTACGTTAAAGCTCTGCGCTACCTGCAGGGCATTGACCGTCCGGGGCGGGAGAAGTTTACCATCCGGGAATGGATGAAGGGCCAGACCGATAAATCGAAGAATGGCTGGCTTTTCATTACCTCCGATGAACAAAACCATGAGTCCCTCAAGCCGCTTATTTCATTGTGGCTCAGCATTGCCGCCACCAGTCTTCTCGCTATGGGGCCGAACCGGCAGCGGCGTGTCTGGTTCTTCTATGACGAACTGGCGTCGCTACATAAATTGTCCTCATTACCGCGGATTATTTCAGAAGCCCGTAAATTTGGCGGTTGTTTTGTGCTGGGTTTTCAGAACATCGCCCAGATGGAAGAAATTTATGGTCCTAAAGCTGCTGCGGGGCTGTTTGACCTGCTGAACACCAAATTCTTCTTTCGTTCCCCGAGTGCGGAAATTGCGCAGTTTGTGGAAAAAGATCTGGGGGAAACCCGGCGTAAAAAGTTCAATGAACAGACCAGCTTCGGCCATGAGCAGGTCCGTGACGGGATTTCCTTCGGCAAGGAGGAAGAGCGTGTCACGGTGGTGACCTATTCAGACGTCCAGAAACTTAACGATCTGCAGTGTTATGTCACCCTGCCCGGTGACTATCCCGTTGTAAAACTCTCCATGAGCTATGAGGCAATGCCCAAAGTGGCAGATGCCCTGTTGCTGCGTGACGTACAAACGAGTCTTGATCAGACGCTTGAGGATGAAATTCGGCGCCGTAGTGAAGAAGAACGGCACAAGTTTGCCGGATTGTTCGAGGGAGAATCGTTAATTCAGGCTGTTCCGGGCGGTGCGTTTATACCGAAGGGTAATCTTTCGAATACCCCTCCCCCTTCTGCCGACCTGGTGGCTGCTGTCCTCGCGGAAGCGAATACGCCTCCTGCGACGTGGCCATTGCAGACAGAGGGGGCTTCCGGCGATGCAGATACCGAAAACACGGCGTCCACAGCAGTTGGCGCTGAAGGTGGCTCAGCTTCCACCGGAGGGACTGAGCGGGATATTGAACAGGATTTATCACAGGATATTCCCCCGGGCCTGAACAGCGACGGTGAGGTTGTGGATTTCGCCGCGTATGAGGCATGGGCTCAGACCTCACACCAGACCCGCGATATGACCCGCAGGGAAGAGGTCAACATCAACCATGCGACAGAGAAAACGCATGACTTTGATGACGACAGGGAGGTGTTCTGATGCTCTCTATTTCTTCTATAAAGGGGGATTCGGCCTATTACAGTCACGAAGACAACTACTATGCCAGCGGTTCGCTGGAGTCTCGCTGGCTGGGAGATGGCGCGGAGAAACTGGGACTGAAGGGCGAAGTCGCCAACGCCGATATGGATGCAATACGTCAGGGTAAACTTCCTGACGGTACCGATCTCTCCAGGATGGTCAATGGCGTGAATAAACACCGCAGCGGCTACGACCTGACTTTTTCAGCCCCCAAAAGTGTATCGATGATGATCCTCATTGGTGGTGATACCCGCCTGCTTGATGCGTGGAACCGCAGTGTGGAAAACGGCATGAAAGAGGTAGAGAAGCTTATCAGCGCGCGCATCACAGACAGTGGAAAAACCGATACCGTTCTGACGGGAAACATGGTGGCCGCACTGTACAATCATGATACCTCCCGTGCTTTAGATCCGCAGATCCATACGCATGCGCTGGTGTTCAATACCACGTTTGCGGAAGATAAATGGCGGGCGCTGGCCAGCGATACACGTATGAAAACCGGATTCGGTGAAAATCTGTATGCGCTGCAGGTGGCGATCGGAAACCTCGTACTGCAACCATTCAGACAGGAGGCGGAAAAACTTGGTTATGAAACGGTTGCAGCCGGTAAAAATGGTCTCTGGGAGCTGAAAGATGTTCCCGTTGCGCCGTTTTCGACCCGCAGTCAGGCTATCAGCGAAGCGGCAGGGCCGGATGCGTCCAAAAAATCCCGCGACGTTGCCGCACTCGATACCCGCCAGGCAAAAGCCTGGGCCGATCCTGAACTGCTGAAAGCTGACTGGCGCCGGCGCTTAACCGACGAAAAATTCGATATCGATAACTACATCAACCAGGCGCAGAAGCGGGCGGAGCCACCTGGTCCTGTTGTTGGCAGTACAGAGGGTATCCGGACTACAGGCCAGCCCGCCAGCGCGTCTTCCGCTCAGATATCTGAATCAGACGTACAGAAAGCCGTCAGCGATACGATTTCGGCATTGTCGGAGAAAAAGGTTCAGTTTACCTGGTCCGAAATGCTGGCCGGCACGGTCAACCGCCTGCCGTCCGTGTCGGGCCTGTTTGAACAGGCGCGCGCCGGTATTGAGGCCGCGATTGAAGGACAGCGTCTTATTCCCCTGGACCGGGAGAAGGGCATCTTCACCTCTGATATCCACCTGCTGAATGAACTCAGCGTCCATCAGCTGGCGCGCACCGCCGTTGCGGAGCAGACCGTGCTGGTCTTTCCGGAACGGGCAAAAGAGCGTGATATGCCTGCCGGGGATGCGGTCTCTGTCCTGACGCAGGATAAAAGCCCTGTGGCCATTCTCAGCGGGCGCGGGGGGGCGCAGGCCCTGCGGGAGCGCACGGAAGACGTAGCCATGATGGCCCGTTCTCAGGGACGGGAAGTGATGGTGATTGCTGCCGACGGTCGCAGTGGCCAGTTCCTGTCAGAAAGCCCGCATCTGGCAGGCCAGGTGATGCTGCGCTCGCAGATGAACGCTGACACCGTACTGCCGGTGCAGGGGACTGTTATCGTCGACCGGGCGGAGCGACTGTCGCTGAAAGAGACCGTCCTGCTGCAGGAGAAAGCGCTCAGCGCCGGGGCACAGCTGATATTCATGGACACCGAAAACCGGCAGGGGACGGGGAATGCTTTGTCTGTGCTCAAAGAGGCGGATATTCCCCAGTACCGGTTTTACGGCACACAGCTGCCGGAAGTGCGGCTGGTCAGTGAGGCGGACAAGCGGAGCCGTTACAGCCAGCTGGCACAGGACTATGTGCGTCTGTCGGCTGAAGGGCGGGATGTGGTGGCCCAGGTGACCGGCACCCGGGAACAGCAGCAGCTGACGGAGGTTATCCGGGATACGCGGCGTGATGCGGGTGAGCTGGGCCGGGAGCAGGTGACGCTGCAGGTGCTGGAGCCGGTGTGGCTGGACAGCAAAACCCGCCATCAGCGTGATAACTACCGGGCCGGGATGGTGATTGAGCAGTGGGACGCTGAGAAGAAAATGATGACCCGCCATACCATTGACCGGGTGGCAGAGGCGACCAACAGTCTGGTGCTGCAGGGTGAAGACGGCAGTCGCCTGACCCTGAAGGTGACGCAACTGGACGGCAGCTGGAGCCTGTACCGCAGCCGGACACTGGAGGTTTCTGAAGGAGACCGCGTCAGGGCGCTGGGGCGTGAGCTGAAGGGAGCCATCAAAGCGAAAGAGCAGTTCACCGTGGCGGGGCTGGAAAAAGGCGCGGTACGGCTGCGCAGCGGCGACCGGGAGCTGCGTCTGCCCACAGACCGGGCTGTGAAGCTGGCCCATGACTATGTGGAAGGGACCGGGGCCGGTACCAGCGCGTCGCGCACGGTACTGGCTGCAGTCGGTCCGCGAGGCCTGAATAAACAGACCCTGAACGCGCTGGCGCAGAGTGGCAGCGACATCCGGATTTATACGCCGCTTGCGCCTGAGCAGGCTGCGCGCAAAGTGGAAAGTGTGTCTGCGGTGCGCCTGGCCAGTGACCAGGTCCGTCAGTCGACCGGTGAGGCAAATCTGGATACCGCCATACAGGCCAGCCGGGACCGTCTGATGTCGGATGCGGAGCAGGCGGTGAGTCTGGCCATCCCGCGCGCCCAGCAGGGGCTGGTCCATCTCGGTGAACTTACCCTGCTGGCCGAGGCGGTGAAGTCTGGCCAGCCGCTGGCGGCGGTCCGGGCTGAAATCGCCCGCCAGGTGGACAGCGGGGCACTGATTAAGCTGGATTCGGTTGCCGGGGCGGGAAACCGCGTCCTGGTCCCGCGTGTGGCGTATGAGATGGAAAAGACCATCATTCGTCATATTGCTGAGGGTAAGGATGCGGTACAACCCCTGATGGCGCTGACGCCAGCCTCAGTGCTGGTCGGTCTGACGGCAGGCCAGCGGGAGGCCACGCGGACAGTGCTGGAAAACACCGACCGCTTTATGGCCATTCAGGGCTACGCAGGGGTGGGGAAAACCACCCAGTTCCGGGCGGTGATGGGTGCCCTGAACACTCTGTCTGAGTCCGTGCGCCCGCAAGTCATCGGTCTGGGACCCACGCACCGGGCGGTGCATGAGATGCGTGAGGCCGGGGTGGACGCGCGCACGCTCGCCAGTTTCCTCAGTGAAACCCGGCTGGCCATTCAGGGCGGGGAAACACCGGACTTCCGCAATGTCCTGTTCCTGACGGATGAGAGCTCGATGGTGGGCAACCGCGATATGGCAGAACTCTACCAGCTGGTTGCTGCAGGCGGCGGACGGATGGTCTCCAGCGGGGACACCGCGCAGCTGCAGGCCATCTCAACCGGTCTGCCGTTTCGCCTGGTGCAGCAGCGCAGTGCCATTGATACGGTGGTGATGCGGGAGATTGTCCGCCAGACCCCGGCGCTGCGTCCGGCGATTGAGAGCATCATTGCCGGTCAGGTGGCGCTGTCCCTGCACCAGGTGGATGACGTCACTCCACAGCAGGTCCCGCGTCAGCCCGGGGCCTGGGTGCCCGATAACTCGGTCATGGAAATCCGTGCGCCGAAAAAGGACCAGGAGCAGGGTTATCTCGTTGCTGCCAGCAAACAGACACTGACGCCAGAGCAGCTGGCCCTGGTGCGCACCGACATCATTGAAGCCATCCGGGACGACTGGATGGGGCGCACCCCGGAGGCACAGCAGCAGACACTGGTTGTGGCGGAACTCAACGCCGATCGTCATGCCATCAATGATGCCATTCATACCGCCCGGCATGAGAAAGGCGATACCGGCGCAGAGGAGCGCACGTTCACTGTCCTGGAGCCGCTGCGGGTGCCGGATAACGCCCTGCGAGCAGCTGAAACCTTTGCGGAGTACACCGGCGCGGTGGCCATGATGAATGAGCGCTACTGGACTGTGGCAGAGGTGAACACGGAGGACGCCGTGGTCACGCTGCGTAATGCTGACGGGGAGTCAGTGCTGATCTCTCCTCAGCAGAACACTGCACAGGATATTTCCCTCTTCACACCCCGCGATCTGACGCTAAGTCAGGGGGATCGGGTGCGCTTTACCCGCTCGGACACCGACCGCGGCTATGTGGCCAACAGCCTGTGGGAGGTGGCCGGGTTCACTGATGATGGTGCCATCCGGTTCCGCCAGGGAGACCAGGAGAAAGTCGTCAACCCGCAGGCCATGGCGGAGGACCGTCATATTGACCTCGCTTACGCCCTGACGGTGTATGGCGTGCAGGGGGCCAGTGAACGCTTTGCCATTGCCCTGACCGGTACGGAAGGCGGCAGGAAACGAATGGCGTCTCTGGAATCCACCTACGTGACGCTGTCACGCGCAAAAGAGCATGTGCAGGTCTACACCGACAACCTGGCGGGCTGGCGTGCCGATGCCCGGCACTCAAATGCCGGTCAGACTGCCCACGATCTGCTGCACCAGAAAAGCGATCACGAGTCTGACACCGGTAACCGCCTGCTGGCCACCGCCTCCCCGCTGGATAAAACCGCGCTGGGTCGCCGGGTGCTGGCGGAAAACGGTCTTGAGGGCGAAACAATGGCCCGCTTTATTGCTGCCGGCAGGAAATACCCGACACCGTATGTGGCCCTGCCGGCCTGGACCCGTCACGGGAAAGCGGCCGGGGCGCTGCTGACTGAAATCCGCATCGAGGATGACGGAATGCGCGTGGTGCTCAGTGATGAGTCCCGGCTGCGTGGCGGGGAGGATGCGCAGTTCGCCGGCCTGCAGGCCAGCCGTAACGGACAGACACTCATTGCTGATGATCCACAGACGGCGCTGCGCCTGGCACAGGAGAACCCGGAGAGCGGGGTGGTGATACGCCTGCACGGTGAAGAACGGTTGCTCAATGCAGGCCGCCTGACCGGGGGACGAATCACGGAGCCTGATGAGGTGGAACGGACAGTGCGCAGTGTGGCGGAGGCTGAATCGGCGGCGAAAGCGGAAGACCCCATTACGCTGCCTCCGGATGAGCAGCAGAAACTGGCAGAGGCACAGGAAAAAGCGGCCCGGGAGCTGGCGGAGCAGGCCCGGCAGGAACTGTTGCCGGCAGTGCCGGGTGAGGAGAGCACCAGACCCGAACAACTGTTGTCTGCTGATGAAGAACGTCGGCTCCGTGACGGTACAGCACGGGGAGAGCGTGAGCTGGATGAGGCCATTCAGGAAGCGGTGGCGGACGGTCGGGGTATCCGCCAGCAGGTGCGCGAACAGATGCTGCGTACCGAGCGTGAGTGGGTGGTGAATGTACCGGAAAAAGACATTGAGCTGGAAAAAACGCTCGGTGGGGACTGATTCAGGGAGGATATGTGTATGTTTACCGGAATATTCATTATGGCCATTCTGCTCGCCGGATTTGTGGTATTGCTCAGGCAGGCCGGTTCAGCCCGGCATCCGCTTTTGCAGATGCTGCGTGAAAAAGGCTAAATTTGCCCAACGCGCCGAAAATGTAAAGTTAGCTTTATAACTAAGCTCTTGAGCTAAATTAAGCCACTGTTTTTTTTGTTTTTAATGTGGAATTTATCTGGTTACGCTCATTAACACTGAATTTAAGTCGTTACAGCTTACCGGATCATAGTTAATCTGATTTTGGTCCTTTGACTTTCAACGACCTGAACGGTATCCTTACCTAACTCTATATTGTGTTTCTGTATATAGCTAAAAATCAAAATTTTACTCATTTTACCTGTTGTAAGGATAATTTCTGTAATGAGCTTTAAGCCGCATTAGTTTAACCCCCTTCATTTTGGATCGCTCAGATCCGTTCGTAGTATCTACCCTTCGGTAGCTTTTGTTGTACCTCCATAAATCTAATATTGATTCGTCACGTTGACGAAAAAGCTCTTGTCTTTGCACATCTGTGTATATGGCTAGCGTTAGCTTTTGTTATTGATTTAATTTTAATCAGAGTGAGTAACATGATTCAAACCATGAAAAAAGAGTGGTTCTCCAATATACGCGGAGATCTGTTAGCCGGTATTGTGGTAGCGCTGGCGTTAATCCCTGAGGCAATTGCCTTTTCTATTATTGCAGGTGTCGATCCTAAGGTCGGCCTATATGCTTCATTCTGTATCGCTGTGGTTATTGCCTTTACTGGTGGCCGTCCTGGCATGATCTCTGCCGCAACAGGCGCGATGGCACTGTTAATGGTGACCTTAGTAAAGGAACATGGCCTTGAGTATTTACTCGCGGCGACCTTATTAACCGGTGTGCTGCAAATTGCTGCGGGTTACTTAAAACTCGGTAGCTTGATGCGTTTCGTCTCCCGCTCTGTGGTGACGGGTTTTGTGAATGCACTGGCGATTCTGATCTTTATGGCCCAGTTGCCCGAACTGACCAATGTGACTTGGCACGTATATGCGATGACGGTAGCTGGCCTCGGTATCATTTACCTATTCCCACTCATCCCTGTGATTGGTAAATCCGTACCTTCGCCTCTCGTGTGTATTGTCGGATTAACGCTTTTTGCGGTTTATATGGGGTTAGATATTCGTACTGTCGGCGACATGGGACAACTGCCTGATACTTTACCTATTTTCCTCTGGCCTGAAGTGCCCTTGACCCTTGAAACTCTGATGATCATCTTCCCTTACTCGGCCGGCCTTGCCGTGGTGGGCTTGCTGGAATCTATGATGACCGCCACCATAGTTGATGACTTAACCGATACCCAAAGCGATAAGAATCGCGAGTGTAAGGGCCAAGGTATTGCCAATATCGGCGCGGGTTTAATGGGCGGTATGGCTGGTTGCGCTATGATTGGTCAGTCGATCATCAACGTTAAATCGGGTGGTCGCGGACGTTTATCATCCTTCGCTGCAGGCGTTTTTTTACTTGTGATGGTGGTGTTTTTAGGAGAGTGGTTAAAGCTTATTCCTATGGCGGCACTGGTTGCCGTGATGATCATGGTGGCTATCGGTACATTCTCTTGGGATTCAATCCGTAATCTTAAGCATCATCCTATGTCAACCAACCTTGTGATGGTGGCGACGGTTGTGGTCGTGGTCGCTACCCATAACTTAGCAATTGGGGTATTTGTAGGTGTATTACTCGCGTCCCTATTTTTTGCTAATAAAGTGGGACGTTTTATGGTGGTTAAGAGTACAACGACTGCTGCTGACACTGGTCGCCATTATCAGGTTATTGGACAAGTCTTTTTTGCTTCATCAGATAAGTTCAGTAATTCATTCGATTTTAGGGAAGTGGTTGATAAAGTGACTATCGACTTATCTCAAGCACATTTTTGGGATATTACCGCGGTATCGGCCCTCGACAAGGTAGTGATTAAATTCCGCCGCGAGGGGACTGAGGTTGAGTTGATTGGCCTTAACGAAGCCAGTGCCACCATAGTCGATAAATTTGGGGTACACGATAAGCCAGAAGAAGTTGAAAAAATGATGTCTGGTCACTAAGCCATTAGCAACACAACAACAAAGGAATAAAACGATGACAAATGTGATTGCTTGTATTGACGGTTCAAATGTGACATCCGCTGTATGTGATGCCAGTGGCTGGGCCGCCTTTCAACTGAATGCCCCTGTAATCCTATTACATGTATTGGATAAGTCAGCCTATCCGATAGAGTCAGATCTGTCGGGAAATATTGGCCTAGGTACACGGGAGCACTTGCTCAATGAAATGGTTGAGCTCGAAGCGCGCCGGGGCAAGCTGGCACTCGAGCAGGGTAAGTATATGTTGCAAGATGCGCAAACGCGCATCGTGGAGGCACAACCTGCAGTCGTGGTTAAAACCTTGCAGCGTCACGGCGATTTAGTCGAAACCCTGTTAGAGCAAGAATCCCATGCCAGATTGGTGGTGATGGGGCGTCAAGGGGAGCAACATCAAGATCAAGCGCAGGCGATTGGCAGCCATCTAGAAAACGTCATTCGCACAGTTAAGCAGCCTATTTTAGTGGTGATGACAGAGTTTGAAGCACCGAAACGATTTATGATTGCCTACGATGGCAGCATTACTGCGAAAAAAGCCCTTAATCAAGTGCTAACAAGTCCACTCTTAAAAGGGCTTGAATGTCATTTGGTGATGGTGTCTGATGCTCAATCACAGGCGACAGCAGAACTGGCGTTGGTGACCGAATCTCTGATGGCGGCGAATTTCAATGTGGTTACCGCTGTTTGTCAGGGAGAAGTTCAAACGGCTCTTGAGATCTATCAACTTGAGCATCACATCGATCTTATGGTGATGGGGGCCTACGGCCATTCGCGGATAAGAGAGTTTTTTGTGGGAAGCAATACCACAAAGATGATCAGTAAAAGCCATATCCCATTATTATTATTGCGCTAACAGCTATTGATATTGCACTAATCAGTATCCAAGACGCTGGTTAGTGCATAGTAATAGAGATAGGTTCTGACGCTTAAGTTTGGAGGTGAAATGAACGAGCAGCTAAAGCAACAACTGCATTTACAGTTACAGCAAATGCTGGAAAGTTTGTTAGCGCAGATTGCAGCACAAACGAGTGATGTGCAAGTTGTCGAACTTGACCAATCACGACTCGGACGTCTTTCACGTATAGATGCATTGCAAGGACAGCAAATGGAATTAGAAACTGCGAGACGCAAGCAGCATCAGTTACAAGTTATTGAAGGTGCATTATTGCGCATAAATAGCGATGAATATGGCAGCTGTTTTGTCTGTGGTGAAGATATCGATTTGAATCGGCTTATGTTTGATCCTACCGTGACTCGCTGCATTAACTGTTCGTAGAAATATTAATGTTAGGCTAAGGCTCTTTAGATAAGGAAAATTTATCATACCTATTGATGTTACGTTAATACAGTAAGGCTAATTTTAAACGTCAATACATACAATAGTCAGTATCAATCACGTTTTATATTTTCCATAATCTCGCAGCTCTTTAACATCTATCGAGTAGGGGGAAACAATTGATTGCTTAACTGAATTTATTGCCCGATAAATAGAAGCTTCTCCAAGGTGATACTCCTTGGCAAGCTGACCAATAGTGGCCCCCTCAGCTCTTTTATCATAAATTGCTTGTTTTAAGGTGTCCGTAAGTTTTACAGGCCTACCAAATTTAACTCCATTTTCATGTGCTTTTGCGATACCTTCAGCTTGCCTCTCTGTCCGCAAGTCATTTTCAAACTCAGCAATAGCAGCCAACATATTGAACATGAGTCTCCCAGTCGAAGTGCTCGTATCAATGTTCTGATCGATAACGAGCAAATCAATACCTTCACTTTGAAAACGCGAAGCAATCTGGGCTAAGTGGACGACTGAGCGAGCAAGACGATCGAGTCGGGTTACCACTAGGGTATCCCCTTCACGTAAATAACTCATGCAAGATTGAAATTCAGACCGTTCAGCCGTCCTCCCACTGCGTTTTTCTTGATATATCTTATTGCACTCAGCTCGATGTAACTTGCCCAGTTGCACTTCTAAGCTTTGACCCGTGGAACTCACTCGAGCATAACCAACTTTGGACATAAATCACCATATCTCTTTAAAGGTTTTGATAATGCACTTATGATAGTAGTTTTGATAGGTAATAACCAGAGCTATCAAATAGTATACATTTTGATAGGGTGCATTTTTGACTTTTATCGCCCAACTGGTGTAAATTGAGCGAATCGAACGATTCGTTTAAAGGTGATAAATGAACACTCTTTCAGCCAATGAAGCAAAAATTCACTTTGGAGATTTGTTGCTCAAAGCTCAACAAGCTCCAATCCAAATTAATAAAAATGGCAAGCCTGTGGCCGTTGTTATTTCAGCTGATGCATACCAAAGTATCGAGACACTAAAATTACATTTGCTTCAATCCAAAGCGGTGAAAGCCATAACTGACATCAAAATGGGCAATTTGGTTGATGGTAATACCTTTTTTGATGAGCTGGCCGCAGGGCAGTATGACTAATGCCGGTAACTTATCATTTAACGCCCGATGCACAATCTGATCTGATAGGTATTCACCGCTTTACGTTAGCCCAATGGGGAACGACTCAGTCGAAGACCTATTTATCAGGACTTAGACAAACGATTCAACTGCTGGCTGAAACACCCACCCTTGGGAAAAATAGACCCGAGGTACGCATGAATGTGTTTAGCTTCCCTTATTCAAGTCATGTCATCTATTACATCCAACATGAGCATCAATTCGTTGTATTTGGGATCTTACATAAAAGTATGGTTCCACTTGCACATCTCGCGGAGCGGGAAATTATTTGATGTAGTGAAATAGGGAGGGCACCATGAAAAATGATGTTCGGCGGCTATCTATTTTGTCAACTGATGAAATAGATGAACTGTTTGGATTACCTCATTTCTCAGATGATGATCGTCGATTATATTTTGACTTAAGTGCTAAAGAGCGCGAGCTATTCGACAATACCCGAACGTTTTCTGTGGCAGCCCATTTAGTATTGCAACTGGGCTATTTCAAAGCCAAACGGCAGTTTTTCAGTTATGAACAAGAATCGTCAGTACTAAATGACTTGGATTACATTGCCGCGCTGTACTTTCCCACCAAAACGCTTTCAAGACTGAAAAGTCCCTCAAGACCGATTAGGGCTGAACAACAACGAGCAATTCTTGATTTATTCCAGTATAAACAATGTGATAATGAGGTAAAAGTTGATTTGGAAGATAAAGCACAGCGGGTTGCGATGTTATCGACACAACCTATCTTTATCTTTCGTGAATTAACCCAATACTTAGCATTACACCGTATTGTCATGCCCAGTTATCGGTATATGCAAGAGATGATTGGTAGAGTGGTGGCTTATGAACGCACCCGTATTGCTCGATTACTTAGCACTTGCATGACTTCACTTATCGATCAGCAATTAGCGGCTTTGCTTCGGGCTGAGTCAGGAGTATTTCGCGTCAGCGCATTAAAACATGAAGCTAAAGATTTCAGTTATAAAGAATTGCGACATGAAGTCGCACGGCGGCAGTTTTTCCAGCCTCTACATGAGTTTGCCAAGCAGTTCCTCATAACAGCGGGGATCTCCAATGAAAGCGGCAAGTATTATGCTTCTATGGTTAAGTTTTATACCACTTATAAACTTCAACGCATGAAAAAAGAGACTGCACAGTTATATCTGCTGTTTTTTGCTTTTCATCGGTTTCAGCAAATTAATGACAACTTAATTGAAGCATTGCTCCATTGGGTCGATCAATACGAGAAACAGGCCAAGCGTGCCGCTGAAGAAGCAATGAATAATGCGGTTACCAATGCAGCGAAAAATTTACAGGCTGCGGGTCATGTATTGAGCCTGTTTACGGATGACACCATCACCGATGACACACCTTTTTCCATTATTAAAGAAAAAGCCTATGCATTGCTTGAACAAGAGAGATTCCCATTAGTTGCTGATTACTTACGCAATATTGCTTTCGACAAAACGGCATTTGAATGGTCACATTACACAAAATTATCCGCCACATTCAAACGTAACTTAAGGCAACTTTTTACTGATCTGGATTTTGCCGGACGTGTAGAAGACTCTCCTTTGCTTGAAGCTATCGCGTTTTTACAAAACTTATTGCGCACAGAAAAATCACCAAGGCAAACTGACCCTAATTCATTTCCGACTGAGATTATTCCTAAAGGTTTACGCCGATATTTGTTTAGTAAAGAGGGCAAAACATTTAAAACGCTTGATGTAGATCGCTATGAGTTTTTGGTCTATCGCCTACTACGCAACTCACTGGAAGCGGGTGATGTGTACGTTAAACATAGTAATGAATTTCGCCGCTTTGAAGATGACTTAATAAGCGATCTTAGATGGCAGGATAAAGAACGAGTATTGCAAGATATTGGTGCACCCATTTTATTGGCCCCTATCCAAGATACTCTGGCTGTATTTCATACTATGCTAGCAGCACGTTATAGTGCGATTAACCAACATATTTCTGATGGGGTCAACAAACATATTAAAGTAATTGGGGCTGCCGAAAAGCGTCGTTGGAAGCTGCTTTATCCGAGCAGTGATGAATCCGTTAATAGCGATTTTTACAGCCAGTTACCAGGAATTGGTATTGCGGATCTACTGTGGTTTGTTGCGGGTAATACTGGATTTTTAAATGCATTTACCCATGTATTAGATCGTTATGTAAAGCATGAAGCTGATCCCCGTGAAATTTTCGCCTGTATTGTTGCGATGGGAACAAACATGGGGTTAGCAAAAATGGCTGAGGTTTCAGGCCTTAGCTCAGCATCAATGGCGGGGACATCAAGAAATTATCTACGCTTGGAGACATTACGAGCGGCTAATGATGCGATTAGTAATGCGACCAGCCAGCTACCCGCATTTCATCTCTATGATATTCAGGACACACTTCATTCAAGTAGCGATGGTCAGCGGATAGAAACGCAAATTAACACCCTTAACGCTCGATATTCTCCCAAGTATTTTGGTTTACAGAAAGGTGTCAGCGCCTACACGTTGGTTGCAAATCATGTTCCTATAAATGCAAAGATTATTGGGACTCACGAACATGAAAGCCATTACGTTTTCGATTTATTGCATAACAATACCTCTGATATAAAGCCAGAACGGCATTCCACTGACACCCATGGCACCAATCAGGTTAATTTTTGGATTTTGCATGCATTTGGATATCATTTTGCACCTCGTTATCGTGATTTGCATAAGAAAATGGATACGTTAGTCGGCTCACAACATCCCAATGAGTGTGGTGACTGGCTAATAAAGCCTGCCCGAAAAACCAACGATGAATTGATTGAACGTGAATGGCCCAATATTCAACGGATCATGGCATCGCTAGCTCAAAAAGATGTTACTCAAGCCACGATTGTTCGCAAACTCTCGAGCTATTCGCGTCAGAATCAGACCAAGAAAGCATTATGGGAGTTGGAAAACATATGCCGAACGCTATACATTCTCGACTTTGTCGACGATGTTGGCTTACGTCAATGTGTACAAAAAGCATTAAATCGTGGCGAAGCCTATCATCGTCTTAGACGAGCAGTTGCATTTGTTAACGGTGGAAAATTCAGAGTAAAAACAGAAGAGGAGCAGCAAATATGGAATGAATGCTCTCGGCTCATCACCAACGCGGTCATTTACTACAACACAGTGCTGCTATCTCGTGTCTATGAACAGAAGCAAACAGTAGGAGATCAAAATGCACTGGCTCAGCTTCACAGTATTTCGCCCGTTGCATGGCAGCACATCAATATGTATGGCAATTTTGAGTTTAGTCCATCAACCTCAAAAATAGATATCGATGCATTGGTTGCTCGATATGCTGAACCAGAATATTGGAAGCAAGCGCTGATTGAGAACGAGAATTCAAGTGAGTGATTTTAGAATTTAAAGCTAACTTTACATTTTTGGCGCGTTGGGCAAATTTAGCCAAAAAGGGATTCGGCCGGGCAGAACTGAACTGTTGCTGTGCCGCCGACCGTCGTTCGTCAGTGCCGGTCAGCTGATGACGGCGCGGGAGCAGCGTTTTCTGCGCCGGCTCGACAGGGTGATCGATACCCGGCACTGGCGGCTGTGCCCGCAGGTTCGTGTGGCCGATATCGTCAGAGTGGCGCCCGACCGTAAGTCCGGGAGCCGTGAATGGTGGCAACTGTTCCGCCTGGTATCGCAGTGGCACTGCGATGTGGTTATCACGGACCGCGCCGGGCGAATCATTGTGGCAGTGGAGCTGGACGACCGTTCCCATCAGGCGCCGAAACGTCAGCGGCGTGACCTGCTGCTGGAAGAGGTGCTGAAACAGGCGGGTATCCCGCTGCTGCGTGGCGATGATGAGCAACAGCTGGCGGAGCGCGTCAGAGCACACCTTTGCGCACAACGACAGGAGACTGCGGCATGAGTCCGGGGAAATCTGTTGCCCTGCATCCTTTCAGGCCGGTCCTGAATTTCTCCGCGCTGCAGCGCGATGTCATCCGGATGGTCGCGTTTATGGCAATGGTGGGGGACCACATCGCCACTGCCTTCCAGCTGGATATGCCCTTACTGAACATGGCCGGGCGTTGTGCATTCCCCCTGTTTGCGCTGGTCAGCGGCTGCAACATGGCAGGCAAAACCCTGCGTCAGCACAGCCTCAACCGCCTGTGGCTGATGGCACTCATGGCCCAGCCGGGTTACTGGCTGGCCTTCAGGGAAGCCGGACTCATGTGGTGGCAACTGAATATCCTGTTCGCCTTCGCCGTTGTTATGCAGGTGGCTCGATTCCTGCAGGCTGCGTCCGTGTTTAATGGCGTTGCGGCGTTTTCAGCCCTGGTGGGGTATCTGCCGCTTAGCTCTGCCAGTTACGGTATACCAGGTCTGCTGATGCTCACCGGCGCGGTTCTTATCTGGCAGGTCCGGGACTCACTGCGGCCAGCCCTGTTTGCTGTCTGGCTGTTGCTGGTCGCCCTGCTTAATGCCCGTCACGGTGATGTGATGATGCTCTCCGGCGTACTGCTGACGTTGACTGTGCTGTTTTGCGTGTATGGCCTGGTACCGGCTCCCGGGCGACGCCTGCAGGCCGGACGGTGGTTTGCACCAGCGTATGCCCTCCATCTGCTGTGTATTGGTTTTCTGGTCAGTGTTCTTTGACCTGTCTTTACTGTCGCTTCAATCAAACAAAAGGAATTCACATGAAAAATAAGCAAATCGCTTTATCTGCGGTTATCTCCGGTTGCCTGTCATTAAGCGGGCCGACGTTTGCTTCGTCAAAAGGGCCTGTACTTATCCATTCAGAACTACCTGAACAGATTATGGCAGCGCCTACCGCGGTGCCTGAGCAGGTCACGACTAACGTGCTTCTGCGACAGATTCTGGCGGAGGTGATAAAGGTAAACAGCCTGAAGGAGGATAACCGCTGTAGCGATGGTGAGAATAAGTATTCTCCGGGTTACATCATCAGCGTTGGCAATAAAACGCTGCGATGCGATATCAGCAAGGACTACCCGCAATGGATCGAGGGGAACAAAGCTTGAGGGCCGAAAAAACTTCCGCATGATCCTGTTTGTTCAACTAAACGGCCTGACGCCTCCGCAGGGCGTCGTTGTCCAACCCCGGCAATCGGGAAAAAGCAAGTTTTCCCCGATTCCGGCGTTTCTGAATACATCCAGCGAAGGAAATACCATGCAAATAATGTCTAAAAAACATATGTGCCGATGGTTTCTGCCCAGTCTGCTCGGTCTGGTTCTGTGCGTGCCAGTACCGAATACTTACGCAGCCACCGTTGAGGCAGGATTTTCTCCGGAAGGTACAGCTCTCCAGCTGGTTCTTAAGACAATTGAGACCGCGCAACAGGAAATCCGTCTGATGGGCTATTCCTTCACCTCTCCGGAGGTGGCCAGGGCACTAGTCAGGGCAAAACGTCGGGGCGTAGATGTGGGCGTGGTTCTGGACTGGAAAGCTAATACCGGAAAGAACAACAACGCCAGTAAAGCAGCCATGAACATTCTGGTTGGTGCTGGTATCCCGGTTCGTACAGTCAGTGCCTACAAAATTCTCCACGACAAAGTGATCGTCGTTGATGGCCGCAACACCCAGGTCGGCTCATTTAACTTCAGCCGGGCTGCAGACCGTTCGAATTCGGAGAACGTGCTTGTCGTCTGGGATGACCCAGTCTTAGCCCGCAGCTACCTGAACCACTGGACATCCCGCTGGGCGCAAGGAACGGACTGGAAACAGACGTACTGACATCCCCAGAAACGATCCTGAAACGTAAACCGTGCGCCAACACAGGTTACGTTCATAAAGTAAGTCGCTGATTTCAGGAATCTGTAGTATTCTCTGCAAACGATCCAAGTTTGATCCTTGAGGAGGCAGAGATGTCGCAGATCGATAATGCAGTAACTTCCTCATCGAAACGAGCTTACCGAAAGGGTACGCCTCTTAGTGTAAGTGAGAGGAAAATGCGTTCGGTATCCCGTAAAAGGGAGACTCATAAACCTGTAAATGTGTTCATCCAGAATTCTCACAAAGATAAACTGGACGCATTTTGTCAGGAGAATGGGTTAACTCAGGCAGAAGCGATAGAGCTGCTCATAAAACGAGAATTGTTAGGTGAGTAGTCACATTCCTTGATCGAACTGTCTTTGAATGCTAAATTCCTGTTCGTATAAAGAATTTTGATGGCTGGCCACGCCGTAAGGTGGCAGGGAACTGGTTCTGATAGGTATCAACCTGGGACCAGAAAAGCAAAAACCCCGATAATCTTCATCTAGTTTGGCGACGAGGAGAAGATTAACGGGGCCCTAACTAATCCGTACAGAAGCTGTTGCTCTGTACGGGGAGTAT
Organism: Enterobacter cloacae complex sp. ECNIH7; assembly: GCF_002208095.1. Taxonomy (NCBI): domain Bacteria; kingdom Pseudomonadati; phylum Pseudomonadota; class Gammaproteobacteria; order Enterobacterales; family Enterobacteriaceae; genus Enterobacter; species Enterobacter cloacae complex sp. ECNIH7. The sequence continues at coordinate 2,408 of NZ_CP017992.1, read as the reverse complement.
AGTTTTATGCTCAGAAAAGTTCAATACTTGTTTCTGCGCCATTTGCTCCTTCCGTGCAACATAAGTGCGGGCGGGTGTGAATAGCGGAACATTTTCCGATGCTACCTATTTCGACTGGTCGGAATACGACTTAGCGAATCTGCGTGAAGCACGCGATTCTGCTGTTGTTTCTCCGAAGCGTACTCGCCGCCGTCGTGGAACACACTCGACGGCGTGTAAGTGTGCTGATCCTAAATATCTTCGACCTGCGAACTTTAACCAGCTCCCGAAAGTACTTCGGGACGGGTATCATCGTGCCCAGAAACGCCGTTTCTCGCGGCATCCGTATTTCGTGCATATGCGCACGAATGCTGGCCGTGAGCGCGATTTCCGACAGGAATTCCAGAATCTTCTTAATGCAATGGGGCCCCTGCTGGTCAGCGGTTGCGACATTGCCACGTTTAACGTCGCCCTCAACAGCTCACAGATATGCAAGGCGTTAAGCCCCAAAGATTCCCGGGGTGAGGTAATACCTGGTGAAGAGGTCACGCCTTCCCGCATTTGCCGCGCACTCGATCTGTTAGAAAATTACGGCCTTATCGAGCCGTACATGCGTCGTCTGGACCCGTACACAAAAACATATCTCCCACGTCATGTCACTTTAACAGAGCAGTTTTTCAGGCTCCTCCAGGTCAATCTCGATCTGCTGTACAAAGAGCGTGAAGAACGTCTGCGCGCGCTGGCTGAGGGGATTCTTGCCCCTGGCGAAGTGATGTCCGTAAAAGCGGCCCGACAGCGCTTCTTTGACGAGAAAGTGGCGCAGGCCCTGAAGGTTCGCCGCGAGCGAGCGATAGAACAGAAGCGCCTTTCCAGAATTGCGCGTTCTACCCGACTCGATGACCGGCAGTTCCAGATTGCAGCCTGGCTGATCAACACGCGGCCGGAGGTCTCAGGTATGACTCCGGATGATTTCGAGTTGCTGGTCTACCATTACCTGCGTCAGATCAAGCTCAATTTTGACGCTGAGCCACCAGGCTAACTTAACTTTCACTCCACGTTTTTCCTTTACCGCCGCTGGCGGTTTTTGTGCTTCCCCACGTTTAAAAACAGGCTGAAAAACCATCAATGAAGCCTGCCGTTACGACACGCATTACCGGCGAAAAACCCCCTGATGAAGCAACCTGGCCATGTCCCTGTAGTTATGCACAAATATCCGCAAACATAGAGGACTTTTTACCAGCAATGACTGGAAGTGTTACCCGCAAGTTTTTCTTAATCTTCTGGAAGCCCTGTGTTTTTTCTTACCAACGAGCGCTTACGTGTCTTTGCCATTTTTAAACATTCAATAAAAAATGGATCTTATTCAGTCCCGCTTTCCTGTGGAAAACGGGGATAATGTCCGCCCTTGCAGCGGACTACGTCCGCGCCGGTTCGGAAACAACAAATGTACCTCCCGCCACTACGCGGCGGGCATCAGTCAGAATAAAATAGTTACAACATCCAAAATATTCACGCAAAGACGTGAACCGTGCACACCTGAACCATTTCAGCCCCTTCCCACCACTGAAAAGCGAGGCCGCCCCGGCCCAAAGGGCCGGAACAACATCGCTTTTAATGCTGGATGATGTAACTAAACATTTGAGTGGCTGCCAGTAACATCGCGGCAGGTTCCTCTGTACAGCCCCCGGGCACCGGCTTTGCCGGCACCACGGCTCCGGAAATCACGCCCTGTACGTCGCAAGCGCCGTACAGCCCGCTCACCGGAGTTAAAAGGACTTAATGAAATCACATCATGGCTATAAGCGGATTATGGCTTAGCAGGGCGAAGGGATGGATTGGTGGAACCTATCAACAGCGTAACCGGCTGCGCCGGGCTACGGCGCCATTAACAACCGTGCTCTGGTCAACTTCTGAGGGCGCCTCTATGCGCCTTTGGCGCATTCCCGGAATGCCTGCGCGCTGCTCGGCATTCTTAACCCGAATATTGAAGCTGCATTTCCGGCTACGCCGGGTCCCGGCGCCACTTACCATCAGTATTCTGCTTACCACCTACTGGCGCCTCCATGCCGCCTGGCGGCATTCGTGACCACAGCTTATGCTCAGCGGTAGAAATACTGACGTTAAGCCTCTGCCGTAGTATATTTTCGCGATTATCCTTAGCTACGCTAAGGCTGGCCGGACGTGATCAGGACTAATATGACCATCAGGGAAAGCATATGAGCGATGAACCGGGAAGAGGTAAATTTGTCGATCAGGCGGCAGAAGCCAGGCCTTCTGTCTGGCGCAGAACAGCTGGCTGGATACGTGAGGAGATTCTCCATTCTCTGGGACGGCCCGCCCGCCTGGAGGGTGCGATTGCTTCCGGGCAGCTAATTTCCTGTCCGATCATCGCCCCTGTCGACACGTTCTGGACACGGTCGGTGGTCTAC